>NZFE01000002.1 GCA_002689245.1 Candidatus Pelagibacter sp. | reverse complement strand
TGCTTCTAACTCCATTTTTCCTCCTTTTTTTTAATGGTGAAGATTAAGTGCATCATTTAAATAGATGCAGGTTAAAATTGCAAAAACATAAGCTTGTAAAAAAGCTACTAATATTTCCAAGCCAGTTAATGCAACCGAAAAACTAAGTGGTAACCACCCACCTAATAAACCTAAACTTATAACAAAACTGCCAAAAACTTTTAACATTGTATGCCCAGCCATCATATTTGCAAATAATCTGACGGAGAGACTTACTGGCCTACTTAAATAAGAAATGATTTCTATAATTGTTATCAAAGGCAACAATACAACCGGCACGCCTTTTGGAACAAATATCGACAAATATTTTAAACCATGTTTTAAAAACCCTATGATAGTTACCGCAAAAAATATAAACATTGCCATCACTAAAGTTACTATAATATGACTGGTTACTGTGAAAGAATAGGGTAACATTCCGATCATATTGCAAAGTAGCACAAACATAAACAAGGTAAATATAAATGGGAAATAAGGCTTAGCTTTCGATCCAGCTGTATCGCTTATCATTTTTGCAATAAAGTTATAAAACAATTCAGCTATAAGCTGCAATCTACCCGGTATTATGTTTTTTTGATTTGATCCGAAATAAAGAAATAAACAAATTGATAAAGCACTAATGAGCATGAATAAACTTGCGTTTGTAAATGACAAGTCAAAATTTCCCAATTTTATCTCGGGCCCAAGTCGATAAACTTGAAATTGATGCATCGGATTAGCTGCCATAAATTAATGTTCCTTTTAATCTTTTTTTTGCATGTTGTTTGCAACTCTTATAACGTTCATTATTCCTGCTATTACACCTATAAAAAAGAAGATAATAATAAACCAAGGTTTAGTACCAAACCAATTATCTAAAATAAACCCAATAATTGTCCCAACCACTACTGAAGCCACTAATTCGGTTCCCAATCGAAAGGCAGAACCCATGAAAATTCCTCTTTTTTCCTTTTCGTCGGGGTTACTCTTTAGAAATTCCTTTTTTGCAATCCTTAGGCGAGTTTTAAAATCTTTGTCATCCATTTAATTAAGCTACTAATTCTTCTGCTTTTTCTAAGTCAACAGCAACTAATTGGCTAATACCTTTTTCCGGCATAGTAATTCCATATAACCTGTGCATTCTTGACATTGTTAAAGCATGGTGAGTAATTATAATGAATCTAGTTTTAGTTATGCTTGTTAACTCATCTAATAAAGAGCAGAACCTTGTGACATTAGCATCATCTAAAGGAGCATCAACCTCATCTAAAACGCATATAGGCGAAGGATTGACTAAGAATACTGCAAAGATTAAAGATAAGGCTGTTAGTGCTTGCTCACCTCCAGATAGTAAGGTTATAGATTGTAATCTTTTGCCCGGTGGTGAAACAAACATTTCTAATCCAGCTTCTAAAGGATCATCAGAGTCGACTAATTCTAATTTAGCACTGCCTCCACTAAAAAGTTTTGTATAAACTTCATTAAACTTTCTGTTAACTTTTTCAAAAGCATCTAAAAGCCTCTCCCTGCCTTTTTGATTTAATTCTTCAATACTAGATTTAAGCTTTACAATTGCTGAAAAAAGATCAGCTCTATCATCTTCCATCTTTTTAATTTCGTCTTCAAATTTTTTGGTTTCTATGTCAGCTCTTAAATTTACAGTACCCATTGACTCTCTTTCTTTTTTAATCTTTTCTACAGAGGAGATTTGATTATCTATTGACGGTAATTCTTCTATGTTAAATTCTGAAAGAGATAATAATTTAGTTTCATCAGTTATATTAAGTTCTGCGTTTATTGAATAAAATAAATCCTTTTTTCGTGTTGCAATTCCCTCCAAAGTAGCCTCGTTTCTAGCTTTATTTTCTCTAAGTATTGTAAGTTTTTCTTGTACATCTCTAATATTGTTATTTATTTTATTGAATCTTTCTTCAGCAGAATTTAGTTCTTCTGTAAGTTCCTCACTTCTTTTTTTGGTGTTTTCTAAATTTTGTATATTTTGACCTTTTGTAGTAGCAATAATTTCGGGATTTTTTTGATTCTCTCTCATCTCATTATTAATTTTCTTTTTTCTTTCTTGTAAATCATTGATCATTTTTTCAGAATTTACTTTTAAACTTTTCCAATTTTCTAACTCAATATCAATATTTTTAATTCTTTCTTTTCTTTTAATTGAGTCGCTTTTTACAGTTTCATTTTTACTAAAATTAGTTGCGTAATTTTCGTGTGCTAATGTTATTTTATCAACTAGATTTTTAAGATTATTAAATAAATCCTTTGGTATTTTCTTATCTTTATCTATTAGTTTACCAATTTCAAGAATCAAATTTTCGAGCTCCTTTTTTAAACCATCTAAATTTCTTTTTGAAAGCTCCAAATTTTCATTTATTTCCACTTCAGTGGTACCAAATGTTTTTTCTGTTTTTAATAATTCATCTTTTTCTTCTAAGATCCTTTTCTCATTAAGAGACGCGTCTAATGAGATACTTTTCTCCCTTTCTAAATCAGACTCAATCGTTAATAATGAACTTTCAAGTTTTGCAGATAATTTTTTAATCCTTTTTTCCTTTTCCTCTAAATTAGTCATATCTAAATTTATTTTTTGTAGTTTAGCTAAGCTTTCTAACTTTCTATCTCTCAGAGGCGTCAATTTTGCGTTTTCCTCATTTAATAACTCTGTATTGTGGTTCAAGTCTATTTTGATTGCACTTATTTCATCATCTTGTTCGCTAACGTTTTCAAGAATTTCTTTTTTATTTTTTTCAATATCAATTAATTTAAGGTAGTATAATCCTGCTTCTGCTCTTCTAATTTCTTTTGAAATTTCTTTATATTTTGTAGCTTCTTCAGCTTGTTTTTTTAAGTTATCTAATTGTTTCTGCTGTTGTTTTTTAAGCTCATCTGCTCTTTTGAGATTATTTTCTGCAGCGTTAAGTCTTGCCTCAGCCTCATGCCTTCTAACATGTATACCAGCTATACCAGCAGCCTCTTCTAAAATTGATCTTCTTTCTACAGGTTTTGCAATAACTAGTTGTCCTATTTTTCCCTGACTAATTAAAGACGGAGAGTGAGCGCCGGTAGATAAATCAGCAAAAAAAGTTTGAGCGTCTCTTGCCCTTACCTCCTTTTCGTTTAAATAATATTTAGACCCTTTATTTCTTTCAATCTTTCTTCTTATTAAAATTTCGTCTAATTTATGATATTGCTCTGGACCGTCCTTATCTTTGTTATCAATTAATAAAGATACTTCAGAAAAATTTTTTTCCGGTCTATTTGATGTTCCAGCAAATATTATATCTTCCATACCAGCACCTCTCATGCTCTTGGCAGATGTTTCACCCATACACCACCTTAATGACTCAACAATATTTGACTTTCCGCATCCATTTGGACCAACAATTCCGGTCAATCCATCTTCAATAAAAAAGGTCGTTTTATCAAAAAATGACTTGAAGCCAGTCAGTTCCAATTTTTTAAACTTCATGAAGTTATAATAATTTATCTATCTCTCTTTTGAAAGATTTGAATTCGTGCTTATCCTCATATTTTTTGTCATTTATGTAAATGGTTGGTGTAGAAGTTATATTATATTCCTTTTGCGCTTCAATTCTCTCATTTAAAATAATTTCTTGAGTTTTATCGTTATTTAAACAAGCTCTTAAGTCAATGTCGTTAATTTTAGAATCAGTTCCAATTTTGATTAAAGATTCGTTAATTTTTTTAATATCTGAACCCACTGCCCACTCTTTTTGTTTATCGTAAATTTTAGTCAAAAGTTCAAATTTTGCTTCTGGGTTCGTGGCGCATCTTACTATTTTTTCCGCGTTAAGAGCTGCCAAATCTAAAGGAAAAGCATGGTGTTCTAATTTTACTACATTTTTATCAATATAATTTTTTTTTAGTTTTCCGTAAATTTTTTTATGAAATGAGGCACAATGCGGACAGGTTAAAGATGAAAAAACTTTGACAGTTATTTTTGCGTTCTCTTCTCCAATTTTCAAAATATCACCTAAAACACTAGTAGATAAAATAAACTGGGAACAAAATAGTATCGTAATAATAATAAATTTAATTTTTTTCATTGTATGCATTAATTAATTTTTCTAACTTATCTTTTAAATGAATATCTTTGATTTTTTTCAACCCGTTATCTAAGTTATTTTTTTTTTTTTTTTATAGATACAGTTTTTTTTGAACTCATTAATTTTGTATTAATTGTTTTAATTTGTATGTTCTTGATAAAAATATATCCAAAATATGAATTAATTTTATCGACAATATTTTTTTTATTATACTCAACGTCAATTTCTTTTCCATGTATGACATTAAGTATTAAGGTTACATCTTTAGAATTGCCTGGTGCCTTTATATTAATAGGATAACAATTGTTTGAAATCTCATTACCTATAATTTTTGTCCAATTATCAACAATTGAGGATAAATTAAATCCATTTTTCTTTAAAACTTTTTTTATTTGTTGAGGCAAAGTGCTCGATAAAGGTCTAAGCCCTTGAATGAAATTTTTAGTTAAACTATTATTATTTTTTTTTTTATGCATTTAAAGTTTAATTTAACAAAAAATATTTTAGCTTGGTATGATAATAACAAGCGCACTTTGCCTTGGCGTGTTGGTAAAAATTCACCTAATTTGCTTTTTTATAGGGTATTAAGTGAGTTCATGTTGCAGCAAACACAGGTTAAAACCGTTATTCCATATTTTAAAAAATTTACAAAAAAATTCACTAGTCTCGACTCATTATCAAGAGCAAATGAGAATAAAATTCTCAAGTTATGGGAGGGTTTAGGATATTACAGGAGAGCTAGAAATCTTTTAGCTACATCAAAAATATTAGTAAACAAATATAATTCTAAACTTCCGAAAGAAATTGATGAAATTAAAACTCTACCAGGTATTGGTGAATATACTTCAAATGTTTTAGCTGCTTTAATTTATAACAAAAAAACATTGGCATTAGACGGAAATGTGAAAAGAGTTATCTCAAGAATATTTAATAGAGAAGTGGATAAAATAGATTTTGAAGACTTTATAAATATAAATAAAAAAAATTTATTTAATACCAGCAGAAACTCAGATCTTGTGGAAGCGATGATGGAATTTGGAGCTTTGGTTTGTAATTCTAAAATTCCAAAATGTGGAAAATGTCCTATTCGAAGTAATTGTAAATTTTATAAATCTAAAAATAAAATTAAGCAGATTAAGAAAGAAGTTGTAAATAAAAATATAAATATTTTTTGTTACTTATCAAAAAAAGGTGAGATAGCTTTAACTAAAAAAAATAATTTGGGTTTTTTAGATAAATTTAACTTACCAAAAATAGAAAGTATTAAAAACAAAAAACCTTTTAAAAAATGGAAATTATTGTCAAAATATAAGAATTCTATTTCAAATAAAAAATTAAGTATTAGCTTATATTATCAGTTCTCTAAAAGCATACCAAATCATTATTCTTGGTACTCTATAAAAAACAGTAATGATTTTATGCCCTCTTTCACAAAAAAAATATTAAAACAAGTCTCAGTTTTATTCTAATGAAAAAAAAAATTGCAATAATTGGATCTGGAATTGCTGGTTTAACTTTAGCAAATTTTTTGTATAAAAATAAAAATCATGATTTTATGATTTATGAAAAAAATGATAGCCTTCCTCTTGACGAGGGTTACGGTATTCAACTCTCAGCTAACAGCATTAAAATTTTGAATGAATTAAACTTTAGTAAAATTAATAGTGAAAAAATATATCACCCAAAAGGCCTTGATATTTACAATATTCAAAACAAAAAATTATGTGATTTAGATTTAGTCCAATTTAATACAAATAATGAAAAATATACCACTTTGCAGAGGTCCACTTTAATTGAATTTTTAAAAGACGATATTTATAATCAACACATTAGGTTTGGAAAAAGAATTAAAGAAGTTTCTGAATTAAAGGGAAAAGTTTTTATTAAATTTGATGATAATACTAATGATCTAGTAGATTATGTAATTGGTGCAGATGGAATCTTTTCCAATACTCGTACATTCTTTGAAAAGAAAAAGAATGCACCAGTTTTCAAAAATGCTATCGCAATAAGAAAGACTCTTAAGTCAAAATTAGGATTGGCTATTGATCAATCTAAAGTTAGTCTTATGATGGGTAAAAATTGTCATTTAGTTATCTACCCAATTAACAAAAATGAAGAACTAAATTTTGTTTGTATATTTAGGCATAAAATAAGCCACCCTGATAATATCAATATTTTACTCGAGAAAGTTGTGGATCAAAACTCTAATTTAAAAAAATTTTTTAATGAAGATTTTAAATCTTGGCCGTTATATGCAACTCCAAAATTAATTCCCTCAACTAATAATAAAGTTTTTTATATCGGCGATGCATTTCATGGTTTTTTACCAACGTTAGCTCAAGGTGCAGGCCAATCAATAGAAAGTGCTTATGAATTATTTAATTTAATTATAAATGAAAGAGGTGATATACAAAGTATCTACTTTCAAAAAAGGTCAAAAAGAGCAAAAATAGTAAGAAGAAGATCAAACCTTAATTTTTTTATATTTCATCTCTCAAGTAAATTTATGCAAAAAATTAGAGACTTTTTTGTGAAATTTTTAGTAAAAAGGAAGAGTTTTATTAATTCTTATTTGGGTACAGTCTATAAAAACTAAAATTGTTTTTCTGCAATAAATTTTTGTCTCAGACTATCAATTAAAACTGTTGAACCATTCATATTATAATGCCAGTAAGTCCAACCATTACAGCTGTCTGCGCCCATTATTTTTGCAGCAACTTTATGAATTGATCCTGCAGACTCTTTATATTTTATACTTCCATCTGCCATTATTTTTGCATTAATTTTTTTCTTAGCATCAAATAAAGACTTTCCAGGCTTTAATATTCCTAATTCTACTAGTGAACCAAAAGGTATCCTAGGTTTAGATTTGTTATTTTCAATTGTATCAAGGTAACTATCATCAATAACTTTTGCTTTTTTAATTCTATCACTAGCAACTTTAAAATATTTTCTTTCTTTTTCTATTCCGTAATAATTTCTTCCTAATTTTTTTGCTACAACAGCTGTTGTACCGGTACCTAAAAAAGGATCGAAAATTTTATCACCCTTGTTTGTAGTAGCCAATAAAATCCTATGAAGTAATGCTTCTGGTTTTTGAGTGGAGTGGATTTTTTTACCATTTTTCTTTAATCTCTCTTTTCCATTACAAATCGGAAATGTCCAATCTGACCTCATTTGCAAATCATCATTTAAACATTTAAGAGATTGATAATTAAATGTGTATTTTGAGTTTTTATTTTTTGATGCCCAAATAAGAGTTTCGTGGGCATTAGTAAATCTAGTACCTCTAAAATTAGGCATAGGATTGCTTTTTCTCCAAATCACATCATTAAGTAGCCAATACTTTAAATTTTGTATGTGGTAACCTAAGCGAAAAATATTATGGTATGACCCTATTACCCAAATGCTTCCATTTTCTTTTAAAATTCTTTTGCATTCAGTAAGCCATGTTTTAGAGAATTCATCGTAGTGTTTAAAACTAATGAACTGATCCCATTTATCATTTACACCATTTACTTTACTTGAATCGGGACGTCTTAAATTTTTTCCTAATTGCATGTTATAAGGAGGGTCCGCAAAAACTAGATCGAAAGAGTTATCAGGAATTTTTTTTATTTCCGTCAAACAATCACCATTTATAATTTTATTAAAAAAATTCGACATTCAAAGATTCAACCTTAAATTGAATCTTAGGTCAATTATTTTTACGTGAAAAAAAAGGTTATTAGTTGCATTAAAATTATTTCAACAACATGTTGTGTATTGGCTTAAAATTTTTTCTATGAATTGTTGTAGGTCCATATTTTTTTAAACCAACAATATGTTGTCTAGTACCGTAACCAAAATTCTTATCCCAGGCATAATTTTTAAATTTTTTTGACATCCTAATCATTATTTTGTCTCTATAAACCTTTGCTAAGATAGAAGCTGCGCTTATACACTTTATCTTTTCATCACCCTTAATTATGGTTTTACACTTATTTTGAACTTTAGGAGCAAAAATACCATCTACAAGTACTAAGTCGGGTTTTTCCGATAGTTTCAAAATAGCTCTTTTCATGGATAGCAATGAAGCTTTTAAAATATTTAATTTTTCTATTTCTTTAACTGAAGCTATTCCAAATGAAAAAAAGGATTTATTTTTAATATCCTCTGAAATTTCCACTCTTTGTTTAAAATTAAGTTTTTTCGAGTCCTTTAAATTTTTAATTTGAAAGCCTTTCTTTAAAATTACTGCAGCTGAAACAACAGGCCCCGCCAAACATCCTCTTCCCACTTCATCAATTCCAGCTATAATCTTATATTTTTTCAAATTTAACTGACTTTCCTTAGTTTTTCTCTAATCATTTTTAAGTCTATCCATGAGAATTTTTTCTGGTCTGGCTGCCTTAAGAGATAGGCTGGATGAAAAGATACAATTGAAAATATTTTAAATTTATTGACTTCAATCTCAATCCATTTTCCTCTCATTTTAGAAATTACATCTGCATTTTTTAAAATAGCATTCATTGCAGTACTGCCTAAAAGTAAAATTATTTTTGGTTTAATTATTTCTATGTGTTTTTTTAAGTACGGAAGATATCTTTCAACTTCCGTCTCGGTAGGCTTCCTATTTTCGGGAGGTCTATAATTTACAACGTTAGTGATGTAAACATTTTTACGACTAAGATTAATAGCATTAAGCATTTTATCCAACAATTGTCCCGCTCTCCCCACAAATGGAAATCCTTCCTTATCCTCATTAGCTCCTGGTCCCTCTCCAATTATCATTACTTTTGCATTAGGATTCCCATCTGAAAATACAAGATTTGATGCATTTTCTTTTAATTTACAATTTTTGATTTCATTAATTTCCTCTCTTAATTTTTGTAAATTTTTAGCCTTATCTTTTTGAACGATTGGCTGTCCAAGATTGTATCGATTTATTGATTTATTACTAAAGATTAAATTGTGATTAATCAAACTATAGTATTTAATTAACTTAGTTAATTTGTTATTCATATTTTTTGATATTATGAATAAAATTTTTAAACTAATTGGAATAATTTTACAAACCTTCTTTTTCTATATTTTGATATTTATAAGTTCTAGTATGAGTTTAGAAAAACATTATACAAGGGATACAATATCAAATTATTTTTCTGGTATTATTTCTCTACAAAATAATGATTATGAGTACTCTTATAATTTTTTTAAAAAGCTTAACAATCTTGAGGACAATCATTATAAATTTTCAAAATCATATATTGAGACCTTAGTAAACAATTCCAAAATTAATGAAGCATTTAAATACTCGAAGAAATTAAAAAGTAAAAAAAAGAATTTTTTTCAAAGTGACATAATCATTATTAGTAAGTTTATAAAAAACAACAATTTATCTAAAGCTAACGACTATTTAGCTTCAACCAATAAAAATAACTATACCCCATTACATGACCTACTTAGCCAGATAATATTTAGCTGGGTAACTGTAGAAAAATCAAAATTAAATTATGATGATGCTAAAGAAGTATTTAAGTTGATAAGTCCTAAATATAAAAATATCAAAAAAATTAACGATATTTTCTTAAATTGCTACTTTGATACTGCCAAAGTAAATGAAAAGTTTTTAAATTTAATTAACGATCAAACAACTGATTTCTCAAGATATACATTTTTTTATGCAAACTATTTGTTGAAAAAAGATCTTATAAAAAAAGCAAATTCAATTTTAAATTCACAATTAAAGCTGACTCCAAGAAATTTACTACTTAATCAGCTATATTCAGATATCAATAAAAAAAAGGAAAATTATTTAAAAAATAGTTTTGATTGCAAAAATATATCTAATATAATTGCGGAATTGTTATACATAACTGCTAATGCTTTATCGAATCAAAGTTTATATTCAAAATCTAATTTCTATATAAATCTAGCAAAATATTTAAATCAGGATTTCTTTTCTTACAACACTTTACTTGCTGAAAATTTTATCATGATAGGTAATTTTGAAAAGGCAAAAAAAAATTACCTTCTTCTAAATAGATATGGTGACCACTATAGTTGGCATTCTTCAAAACAAATAGCTTCACTTGATATTGAAAAATCTCAAACCGAAAAAGCTTTAAAGTCAATAGAAACAAGTTATAAAAATTTAAACTCACCCGACAATTATCAAACATATGATTTTGCACAGTTTTTAAAAAATAATCAAAAATTTAAAAAGTCAATTAAGTATTACTCAAAAATATTACAAAACATTAAACGGTCTCATGAATTATATCCCAAAGTTAAAGATGGAAGAGGTATAGCTTATGAACAAATTGGGGATTGGCCAAAAGCAGAGAAAGATTTCTTAGACTCGTTAGAAGTTAAACCAAACCAAGCTTATGTAATAAATTATTTAGCATATAGCTGGATTGAAAAAGGAATTAATATAGAAAAATCACTTAAAATGTTAGAGGAAGCGAATAGACTAAGATCTAATGACGGTTATATAACAGACTCTTTAGGGTGGGCTTTGTATAAATTGAAAAAATATGAAAAAGCAGAAGAATATTTGAAAAAAGCTGTCCAACTTATGCCTCTAGATCCAATAGTTAATGATCATTTTGCTGATATCCTTTGGATGAATGGAGAAAGGCTCCAAGCAAGATATTATTGGAGGCACGTCTTAAGTCTTAAAGATGTTGAAGACGAACTTAAAAATAAAATCGAAAATAAAATACTAAACGGCCCAACCACATTAAATTAATGAGATTAAAATCTTTTTCAAAAATTAATTTAACATTGAGAGTTTTAAAAAAATTAAAATCTGGTCTACATAATATTGAAACTAATTCAACATTAATTGATTTGTACGATGAAATAAATATTAAAAAAAATAAAAAAGATATGGTTATTTTTAGTGGAAAATTTAAAAATAAACTAAACTCAAAAAAAAATAGTGTTATTGATACATTGTATTTACTTAGAAAATTTAAAATAATTAATAATTTTTATAAGATCACAATAAAAAAAAATATACCGGTTTATGCAGGACTAGGAGGAGGAACTAGTAATTCTTTAAGTATTGCTAGGTACTTTTTAAAAGATAATTTCGATGAAAAATTATTAAACTCTTTTGAAAAAAAAATTGGATCAGATTTCAGATTATTTTTAAACAATAATTCATTTCAAAAAAATTTAAGAAAAGTTTTTAAAATAAAAAATAGTATTAGATCATATGTTTTACTTGTATACCCAAATATTAATTGCAAAACAAAAAACATATATAAGAAAGTTAGAAATTTTAGCCCTAAATCAAGCGTGAATTATCTAAAAAGAATTAATAGAAAAAAATATATTGAAATAATTAAAAAAGATCGTAATGATTTGCAGCACATTGTAGAAAAGAAGTATCTAAAAATTTCTAGTCTTTTAAAATTTATTGGCAAATTAGAGGGGTGTATTTTTTCTAGAATGACTGGCTCCGGCTCAGTTTGCTATGGAGTTTTTAATTCAAAACAAACCGCTAAATTTGCAATGGCTAATTTGAAAAGAAAATACCTTAAATACTGGTGCGTTATTACAAAAACTATTTAATTTAAATATTTTATGATATATGAAGCAAAGTATTGGGGCATAGCCAAGCGGTAAGGCAGTGGTTTTTGGTACCACCATCCTAGGTTCGAATCCTAGTGCCCCAGCCAAAATAATGAAAAAATTTATTAGAAATCTAACCTTAACAATTAGTAAGTATTTTTTACCATTTTATAATTCAAAAGATATAAAACTATTATTTAAAAATTTAGAAAATGGTGAGACCAAGGGAAAAGAAGTAGCAATGTTTGTCGGAGGTTGTGTAAGAAATCATTTACAGTCTAAAAAAATTGAAGACATTGATATTGCAACAATATTTACCCCGGATGAAGTGAAAAAAAAATTACAACATTCGAAATTCAAAATCATAGATACAGGGGTTGAACATGGATCAGTAACTGTTGTATTAGAAAATAAAAAATTTGAATTAACTACTTTAAGAAAAGATATCAGAACTGATGGCAGACATGCCGAAATAGAGACAATTGATGATTGGAAAGAAGACTCCAAAAGAAGAGATTTCACAATAAATGCAATCTACTTAAATAAAAAAGGAAAAATTTTTGATCCACAGCAAGGAATTAACGATCTTAATAATAAAGTTGTTAAATTCATTGGGGATCCACAAACAAGAATAGAAGAAGATTTTCTTAGAATAATAAGATTTTTGAGATTTTCAATACAATACGATTCTTCCGTAGAGAACACTACAGTCCAGGCAATTAAACTAAAATTAAATGGTATTAAAAATCTTTCTAAAGAAAGGGTTTTATCAGAATTAAAAAAAATACTGAAATTAGAAAAATTTTTTATGTTGGTTAATAATAAAGAATTATTAGAAATTTTTTGTTTAGTTTTTCCAGAATTTGAAAATATTGATAGATTAAAAAATTTCAATTTAGTTAAAAACTATATAGAAAATTCAGAAATATTACTATTAGCGATATTACTTGTAGACTTAAAAAATAATCACGATTATTTTTCTCACAAATACAAAGTACCAAATAAAATTCATGAAAATTTATATTTGTTGGGCAATAAATTTAAAGACTCTAAATTTGATAAAGAGTTTTTTAAGAAAAAATTAAAGAATAATTTATATGATATAGGTTTAAAAAATCTAAAAATATTATTTTGTTTAAATTTATTAGATAAAAAGAAAATTACATTGAAAGAAATTAGTTTTTTTCAAGAAATAGAAAGAATTTCAATTCCAAAATTTCCTTTTGATGGAAAATTTTTAATTAAAAAAGGTATTCAAGAGGGAAAAAAAATTGGAAAAATTTTGAAAGAAGCTGAGAGGTTTTGGGTACAAAATGATTTTAATTTATCATCTGAAGATATTGAGACAATAATTAAGAAAAATTCATCTACAAATTAAATATAATCCACTTGTAAAATCTCAAAATTTCTTTCTCCTGATGGTGTTTCTACAGTAACCATATCATTACAAACCTTTCCTATTAATGATTTGCCTATAGGGCTTTTAAAATAAATCAGATTAAAATTGATATTGGCTTCATCTTTGCCTACTAGTTTATACTTGATTTTCTTTTTTGTTTCCAAATCTTCGACTAAAATTGTTGAACCAAATATTACTTTACCGTTGTTATCCAACTTAGTTACATCAATTACATTTGCTCTTGCTATTGTATCATTAATAGATAAGACTCTACCTTCAATTTTAGCTTGCTGCTCTTTTGCTGCGTGATACTCAGCATTTTCTTTTAAATCACCATGAGACCTCGCTTCTGAAATGGCCTCCACAATTTTTGGACGTTCAATATTTTTTAGATTTTCTAATTCTTTTTTTAGTTTTTCTAAACCATCCTTTGTAATAGGTTCTTTATCCATTTTTATTACCATTTAGCTTTTGGCGGCAAAGACATTAAAATTGCTTCAGTATTTCCTCCAGAATTTAACCCAAATTTTGTTCCTCTATCGTACAATAAATTAAATTCTATGTATCTACCTCTCTTAAGGAGTTGTTTATCTTTATCTTTATCTTTATATCTTAGTTTCATTTTTCTCTTAATTATTTTTTTTGATATTTCTAAAAAACTTATTCCTACCTCTCTTATAAACTTAAAATCTTTTTCCCAATTTTTATTTTCATAATCGAAAAAGATACCACCGATACCTCTAGGTTCGTTTCTATGGGGTAAAAAGAAATATTTATCACACCATTCTTTATATCTATCGTAATTCTTGTTATTTTCTTTACAGACTCTCTTTAAAGTAGAGTGAAAATATTTTTCTTCAACTTTATCTTTAAAGCTAGGTGTCAAATCTATTCCGCCTCCAAACCAATTTTTTGATGTAACTATAAATCTTGTATTAAAATGAATAGCAGGAATTTTTGGGTTTTTCATATGAGCCACTACTGAAATTCCAGAGGCCCAATATTTACCATCTTTTTGCGCTCCAGGAATATCTTTACGAAATTTTTTTGAGAATATACCAAAAACTGTTGATTTATTTACACCTACTTTATCAAAAATTTTTCCTTTTTTTAATATTTTATAAGTACCACCTCCACCTTTAGAATCTTTAACCCAATTTTTAGAATCAAATTTCTTCGAACTTTTATTATCTTTCTCTATTTTTTCAAAATAATCACATATTTGCGCTTGTAAATATGAAAACCATTTATCTGAATATAATTTTTTTTCTTCGATATCCATGTCAAAATCTTTTAATTTGCCTTAGAGCTTCTGCGGCTGCAATCGAAGCTGCTATTGAAATATTTAATGATCTTGTTTGAGATGCTATAGGTATTTTTAAAACATTTTGAAGTTCGTCGTGAACATATTCTGGCACACCTTTGCTCTCTCTACCTAAAAGAATCATGTCATTATTCTTGAACTTAAATTTAAATAGTGATTTTTTACCTTTAGTTGACATTAATATTATTCTAGAATTTTTGTTTTTCTTTATAAGATCCTTTAAACTTTCATATCTTATAATACTACTATGATTTATATAATCCATAGCTACTCTTTTAAACCTATTGTCGTTTAGATTAAAACCGCATGGCTCAATAATATGTGTTTTTAGTCCGAAGCAAGCACAAAGCCTTAATATTGAAGCTGTGTTTTGCGGGATATCAGGTTTATACAGAGCAATGCTTATCATTTTCAATAATATTATGTGTCATTCTGACCCTAGAAAACTTTAATTTTCTGTCTTATTTAATAAATAAGAGTATAAACACTAATATGGACAAACCAGAGAAAAAAACAACAACTAGAAGAGATTTTTTATTTACTACTAGTTACACGGTTGGCGCAGTTGGTCTAGGTGCTGTAATTTGGCCTTTGATTGACCAAATGAATCCTGATAAGGCTCAGCAAGCTTTAGCAACAACAGAGGTTGATATAAGTCAAATTGAACCTGGTAAATCCATTACTGTTTTATGGAGAGGAAAACCAGTTTTTTTAAAAAGAAGAACTCAAGAGGAAATTTTGGAGGCAAGATCAGTTTCTTTAAATGATCTTCCTGATCCCGAAAAAGATGAAGAGAGAGTTAAAAGTGGAAAAGACGAATGGTTAGTTATGTTAGGGGTTTGTACACATTTAGGATGCGTTCCCCTTTCAAACAAAGGAGATTATAAAGGATGGTTTTGCCCTTGTCATGGATCACATTATGATTTGTCTGGTAGAATTAGAAAAGGTCCAGCGCCTAAGAACATGGAAATACCGAAATATGAGTTTGTTGATGCTAACACTATTAAAATTGGATAACATTTATGAGTGAACAAGAATACGTACCAAAATCAAAAGCTGGAAAATGGTTTAATGATAGACTACCTTTACTTTCATTAGCTTCCCATTTAACAGATTATCCTACTCCCAAAAACCTTAATTATTGGTGGACCTTTGGTGGTATATTAACTTTTTGTTTATTAACCCAAATTATTACAGGGATAGTTTTAGCAATGCATTACGTTGCGCACGCAGATTTAGCTTTTGCTAGTGTAGAGCACATTATGAGAGATGTTAATTACGGTTGGCTAATTAGATATATTCATAGTAATGGAGCTTCAATGTTTTTCTTAGCAGTTTATATTCATATTTTTAGATCTTTATTTTATGGATCTTATAAGTCTCCAAGGGAAATAATATGGATAATAGGATTGATGATTTATCTTTTAATGATGGCTGCTGCATTTATGGGTTATGTTCTGCCTTGGGGCCAAATGAGTTTTTGGGGAGCCACAGTTATTACGAATTTATTTAGTGCGATTCCTTTAGTTGGAGATAGCATAACTACATGGTTATGGGGTGCATACTCAGTTGACAATCCAACATTAACAAGATTTTTTAGCTTGCATTATTTGATACCTTTTCTAATTTTAGGTTTAGTCGTTTTACACATATGGGCTTTGCATGTACCAGGAAACAATAATCCAGTCGGCATAGACATAAAAAAACCGTCTAAAGATACTGTTCCTTTTCACCCGTATATTACTATTAAAGATGCTTTTGCTTTACTTCTTTTTATGATTATTTTTGCTGGTTTTGTATTTTTTGCTCCTAATGTTCTAGGACATGCAGACAATTACATTCAAGCTAACCCAATGGTTACTCCAGCGCATATAGTGCCGGAGTGGTATTTACTACCTTTCTATGCAATTTTAAGATCAGTACCAGATAAACTAGGCGGTGTAATTCTAATGTTCGGTGCAATATTCATTTTATTTGTACTACCTTGGTTAGATACATCTAAGGTAAGATCAGCAGTATTTAGACCAATCTACAGACAATTCTTTTGGATTTTAATCGTGGATGTGTTGGTTCTAGGTTACGTAGGAGCAATGCCAGCTGAAGGTATTTACCTAGTTTTAGCTAGGGTTGGAACTGTTTATTACTTCCTTCACTTTTTAGTAATATTACCAGTGGTTGGATATTTAGAAAAAACTGAACCTGTCCCTTTAAGCATATCCGAGCCAGTCCTATCGGGTTCGGCTGATTATTCAATAGCGAAGAAGGATAATGAAAAAATTTAAATTATTTTTTTGGATACTATTATCTCTCACTATTTTTAACACTCTTAAATCTGCAGAACAAATTGATCCAATAAAAGTTGATTGGAGCTTCAAAGGTTTACTTGGTAAATTCGATAGAGCATCTCTACAAAGAGGATATCAAGTATATAATGAGGTTTGTGCATCCTGTCATTCAATGCAGTATTTGAGTTATAGAAATCTTGGTGAACCGGGTGGTCCTGAATTCTCAGAAGAAGAAGTTAAAGCTATAGCAGCAGGTTTTGAGGTCACTGATGGTCCAGACGCTCAAGGGGAAATGTTTACTAGACAAGGAAGACCATCTGATAAATTTGTGAGTCCTTACCCAAATGTTAACGCAGCTGCTGCAGCTAATGGAGGAGCTTATCCTCCTGATATGTCTGTTTTGGTAAAAGCAAGAAAAGGGGGCGCCAATTATATTTACTCAGTTTTAGTTGGTTATGAAGATCCACCTCCTGGGGTAACATTAGATGAAGGCGTTTATTACAACAAATATATGATTGGTAATAAGATTAAAATGCCAAATAATTTATCTGACGGTTTAGTAGAATATGCTGACGGGACAGAGGCAACAGTTGATCAAATGGCAAAGGACGTTACTACTTTTCTAAGTTGGGCTGCAGAACCAGAGCTAGAAAGCAGACATAAAACTGGGGTTAAAGTAATTTTATATTTAGTTCTATTATCAATTTTAGTTTTTTTAAGTATGAAAAAAATATGGTCACGGGTTAACCCTGAAGTATAAAACATCACCATCTTTTACAATATAATCTTTACCTTCTATTCTTAATTTTCCATTTTCTTTACACTTTTCAGTACTACCGAATTTAATAAAATCGGAGGTATCTACCGCCTCTACTCTTATGAAATTTTTTTCAAAATCGGTATGTATAACACTAGCAGCTTTCGGTGCCGAAGTATTTTTCCTCACTGTCCAGGCTCTACTTTCTTCCTTGCCGGATGTAAAAAAAGTTTCTAAACTAAGCAAGTCATAGCCCTCTTTGATAAGTTTATTTATACCCATTTTCTCAAGACCTATCTCTCTCATAAATTTAAATTTTTCGTCACCTGTTAGACTTGATAGTTGATCTTCAATATCTGCACATATAGTTATCACTTTTTCTTTTGAATAAGTTTTCATAATATTTAATGTATGATCATTTCCATCTTTTAAAGTCGCTTCATCAACGTTACATACTATTATTTTAGGTTTTAAACTAAGCAAACCTATTTGATTTAAAAATGCTTTTGACGGGTGTTCGAAAGAGTGAAGATCATTTCCATTATTTAGCACTTCGAGCGATTTTTTTAAAATTTCAACTTCTTTTTGAGATAGAAGCTTTTTTTTGGATTTTTCTAGTTTTTTTTGAATAGTTTCAATATCTGACAATGCAATCTCTGTTTTAATAGTTTCGAGATCTTCTACTGGATTTACTTTGTTATTGACATGTTGAATATTTTCACTTTCAAAACATCTTACTAAGTGAATAATTGCATCAACTTCTCTAATGTGAGATAAGAATTTATTTCCTAAACCTTCCCCCTTTGAAGCCCCTTTTACTAAACCAGCAATATCAACAAAAGTAATCGTGGTATAAATTTTTTTTTTGGAATTAGATAATTTCGCAAGAGTATCCAAACGATTGTCTGGCACATCCACTACACCAATATTAGGGTCAATTGTACAGAATGGAAAATTAGCAGCCTCTGCATTTTTTGTTGATGTTAAAGCATTAAATAAAGTTGATTTACCCACATTAGGCAAACCTACAATACCGCACTTAAATCCCATTTAAATTCTGATTTACTTTACTCGAAAATAAATCGATTTTCTTATCTATTAAAGTTGGAACAAGTTTTACAATATTTTCAGTTATTTCTTTTATTCTTTCATCTTCGTCATCTTTAAAATCTTCAAGCACATGGCTATTTACTCTTTTTTTTTCTTTTGGATGACCTATGCCCACTCTTACTCTTGAATAATCTGTTCCAATAAATTTATCTATTGATTTAATGCCATTATGACCAGCACTTGTTCCACCTACTTTTGCTTTAACTTTTCCAAAATCTATATCAAGATCATCATGAAAAACTATCACATTTTTCGCATCGATTTTAAAATAATCAATTAATTCTTTAATAGCTGTTCCTGAGTTATTCATGAATGTAAGAGGTTTAATCGCGTAAACTTTTTTGGACTCTATATTTCCTGTTGTAAGAAGACCTTTAAATTTTGGTTTTTGCTTTGAGAGTTTAAAGTGAGAATTGATAGCATCAATTATCTTAAAACCAATATTATGTCGATTATTCTCACTATCAGGTCCAGGATTTCCTAATCCAACAAGTAAAAGCATATTATTTATTTTTTCTCAGCAGGTTTTTTTTCTGCTGGTTTTTTATCCGCAGGTTTTTTATCAGGAGCAGCCTCTTTATTTTTTTCGTCCTTTTTAGCTGGTTCACCATCTTTGCTGGCTGCTTCGGTTTTGCCTTCTGCTCCTTCTGCAGGCGCTTCTCCTTCCGCTCCTTCTGCTGCTTCACCTTCAGCTGGTTTTTCTGGTTCTTTAATAATTGTTGGTGCTGCCACTGTTGCTATTACAAAATCCCTATCAACAATAACAGGTGTAACATTCTCAGGCAATTTTACAGATGAAATCTTTATACTAGTCCCTATATCTGTACCAGCTAAATCTATTGTAATATCTTCAGGTATACTATCAGCAGGACATCTTAACTCAACTTTTCGTCTTACAATATTTAATACACCACCTCTCTTTAAGCCAGGTGAGTCGCTGTTATTAATAAATTTTACAGGAATTTCTATCGCAATTTTAGTTCCTGAAACTATTCTTATTAAATCTAAGTGTATTGGTTCCATCGTTGTAACGTGATATGCTACATCACGAGGTAAAACTTTTTCTTTTTTACCATTAATTTCAATTTCAAATACTGTAGATAAAAATGACTCATTTTTAATAAAATTCCTTAAATCTTTTTTTGCTATAGATATTTTTTCATTTTTGTTTTTTCCACCATATAAAATGGCTGGAATGAATCCATCTAATCTTAATTTATTTGTATAGCCTGCAGTAGACTTTTCTCTTATAGTAGCTTTAATATTCATCATAAACATTTAAAAATTGAAAAGATTATTTAACTCAACTTTAAAAATAAAACAAGTGTTAATTGAACAAATCTGACACCGAAGTAGAGTTTGAAATTCTTTTAATAGCTTCAGCCATTAATGATGAGATAGACAATACCTCAATTTTGTTGTTATTTTTTATTTTTTGAGAGTTATCAATTGTATCAGTTATTATTAATTTTTTTATTTTTGATTTTTTAATTTTATTAGCTGCATCTCCACTTAAAACAGCATGGGTAATAAACACATAAACTTCAGTTGCTCCATTCTTCTTTAATGCATCAACAGCGTTTATAATTGTTCCTCCACTATCAATTATGTCATCCACGATAATACAAGTTTTACCTTTTACGTTACCTATAATATTCATGACTTGAGATTTGCCAGGCTTTGGCCTTCTTTTATCAATAATTGCTAAGTCTGCTTTGATCTTTGTAGCAAGCCCTCTTGTTCTTTGTACACCACCAACATCAGGCGATACACAGATCAATTTTTTATTTTTTAATTTTTTTTTTATATATCTTGCAAATAAAGGAGTTGTAAAAAGGTTATCAACTGGCATATCAAAAAATCCTTGTATTTGACCAGCATGTAAATCAACTGTTACAACTCTACTTGCACCAGCATTTGTAATTAAATTTGCAACAACTTTTGCAGAAATTGAAGTTCTTGGCACAACTTTTCTATCTTGTCTTGCATATCCATAGTACGGAATAACAGCAGTAATATTTTTCGCAGAAGATCTTCTTAGAGCATCAACACAAAGCAATAATTCCATTAAGTTGTCATTTGCAGGATTAGAAGTCGACTGAATTACGAATACACTATTTCCTCTTATGTTTTCATTAATTTCAATATAAATTTCGCCATCAGAAAATCTTTTAATATTTGTGTTAACGAGTTTCAGTTTAAGTAATTTCGAGATTTCTTTGCTGAGTTTAGGATTGCTAGTTCCAGATAAAATTTTCATGAAATGTAATTATTTATACAATTATTTTTAAACCTTTTCCAGTTGTTTCATAATCAAATTGTTGTTGAAAGTTTTACGTTAAAGAGCTTTAACAATTCTTAACATAATGATTAATTTTGGCTAAACTTTGTCATTGCAATCACAGAAATACATCTTCCATAATCATTTTGACCGAGTTTTTGCGATCTTCTATAACTAAAAAAATTACTTTTTTCTCGATAAGTGTCTCTATTAATATTATCTACTATAACATTAAGTTTTATCAATTTATCATTAACATATTTTCTTAAATTAAATAACTTTTTATTCTTTTTTTTATTTATAAAATAAGTATCATTTTTTTTTGATTTCAATAAAAATTTTTTATAAAAGGATAAATCGACCTCATAACTTTTATTTCCAATACAAGGACCTATTGCAGCATAGATTTTATTTTTTGAATTTAATTTTTTAAATTTTTCAATAGTTTTCTCAATAATTCCTTTAAATGCCCCTTTCCATCCTGCATGAATGCATCCAATGATATGATTTTGAGAGTCAAAAAGAATAATCGGCACACAATCTGCTGTAACAACTCCTAAAGCCAAGCCCTTAACTTTTGTAATCATTGCATCTGACTTAAATTTTACGAAATTTTTGTTACGATTATTTATAATTATTACTTTATTACTATGTGTCTGATACATTAAAGCAATTTTTCTTTTTTTTACTTTTATCTTTTTTGCTACAAGAATTAAATTTTTATAAATATTTTTTTTATCATCCTTCGATCCTTGTCCACAGTTAAGACTTTTATAAAACCCTTTTGAAAAACCACCTTTTCTTGAAAAAAAACAATGATTTAAATTTTTAAATTTTTTTAATTTTTTTGAAAAAAACATTATTTAAAGCCAAGATCAAATTTAATTTTATTACTAGAGGCAAATATCACTTTAAACAATTTACCCATTTTTTTTTCACTTAAAAGCCTTTCCAACCTGTAATACAAATCAGACTTTTCCTTAAAGCTCATTTTTCTCGATAAAATTTCAGCTCTTTCAATAACTCCTATCTTTTTTAAAAAAAAACTTTGATTAACAATTTTATTCAAAATTAGTTTTTTCACTGACAAAAACTTATACAAAAGTTGAAAATTTACTAAACCAGTAATATCTGCTTTTCCAATATTTTCATAATAGATATTTTTTTTATGTTCTTTTAAAGATTGCAAAGTATCAATTTTTTGTTTTTTTAAATAACCATAATCTATTAACAATATTCCACCTTTAAGTTTTTTAATCTTTTTTATGATTAAATCTAAAATTTTCAAACCATCTTGAGGGTATTCAATAATACCATCTTTGAGACATAAATTTAAATTGTTTAATTTATTTATCATTTTTTTTGAAGTTTTTTTTAAGATAAATTTTTTAAATTTACCTTTTTTAATTTCTATAAATCTTTCATAAATTTTCGATTTTTTAACTTCAAATTGTTTTATAGGGATAGAGTCAAAAAATTCATTTCCAAAAAACAGTATAGGCCCATTCTTAATTTGATTTAGATTTTTAATCCAGGTTACATTTTTTTCTTTAATTAAATCTTTTTGGGTCTTTGTTAGTTTTTCACTTTTTTCTAGTAAATATATTTTTATAGATTTTTTAAACTCAGGAAAATTTTTAAATGTATTACAGAAAGTTTTGCAGAAAACACCATTTCCGGGACCTAATTCAACAAAAGAAAATTTTTTTGGTTTACCAACTTTTATCCAAAAAGAAATTACCCATATAGATATCATTTCACTAAACATTGGAGTGATTAAAGGCGCTGTTATAAAATCTCCCTCTTTGCCAAAGGGTTTACTTTGAGAATAATAACCAGATTTTTTGTTGTATAACACCTCATCAAGAAATTTATCAATTGAATAGGTACCGTTAAGTTTCATCATCTTATTTTTAAATACATTATAATCCCCAGGATAATCATAATAAAACTTAACAAAGATCCCATACTAATAAAATTTAAAATATATCCAATTTGTAAATCAGGCTCTCTGAATAGTTCACATATAATTCTAAAAATTGAATAAAATAATAAAAATAAAGCTGCGCATTCACCTTTTCTATAAAAACTTTTTTTAATTATAAAATTTAATATTATAAATAGTAATATTCCCTCAAGAAACGCTTCATAGATTTGAGAAGGGTGTCTTCCTAAATTATCTATGTTTGGAAAAACAACCGCCCATGATAAATCTGAAGGTTTACCGTAAAGTTCGCCATTTATGAAGTTCGCAAGTCTTCCAAAAAATATTCCAATTGGCGCAACACATGAAACTACATCTAATAAAACAAGTTTATCAAAATCATATTTTTTTGAAAAAATTATTGTTGCCACAATTATACCTAGAACACCACCATGAAAAGACATTCCACCTTTCCAAATGAAAAATATCTCTAGAGGGTTAAAAATAAAATAATCAATATTATAAAAAAAAACGTATCCCAATCTACCACCAATAATTATAGAAATAATAACGTATGTTATGTAGTCGTCGAATAAATTTATTTTAAAGTTCTTATTATGCCGATTGTTAATGAGAGCAAGAATTTTTTTTCCATACCACCATCCAAAAATTATTCCCACTAAATAAGCAAGGGAATACCACCTAAGTGACAAAATACCAAATTCAAATATTATGGGATTTAAATTATGTATGTACATTATAGAATGAATAACATAATTGAAATAAATAAACTTATCAAATAAGATATAGCGTGTCAGATAAAGAAAAAATATTAAAGACCCTATCTACCTTGTTAGAAACAGGAATTTTAACTGCTAATGACATTAAAAAAGAATTAATTACAAATTTTAAATTTAAAAAGGATGATATTGTGAATAAATTAGATCTTGTTTCCAGAGATGAGTTTAAAATATTAAAAAAATTAGTAGAAAAACAAGACTTAAAAATCAAACAATTATCTAAAACTAAAAAGGTAAAGAAATCTTAACTTGTAAACCTCCCATATCACTTTTTGATAACTGCACATTGCCTCCGTGTGAATGAACAATATCTTCAACAATAGCCAGACCTAAACCAACTCCTGATTTATTTAAACTTCTACTTTTATCTAACCTAAAAAATGGTTTAAAAACATTCCTATGATGTTCTGTGGGAATCCCAGGCCCATCATCGTCAAATAAAATTACAACTCTATTTGAACTCTTTTGAACCGTAGCCTTTACTTTTTTTCCATATATTAGACCATTATTAATAATATTTGTAAAACATCTTTGAAGCGCATTTTTTCTCCCATGAAAAGAAGTTTCATTAGTAATTTTTATCTCTAAATTTGAGTTTTTTATTTTATTTTCAATAATTTGAAATATTTCTTTTAAAAAAATTTTTTCTGTATTTTCCTTTGCTTGTGTTTTAGCAAATTGAAGGTAATCATTTAACATACTTTCCATTTCATCAATATCTTTGGACATGTTATTAGTAATTTCTTTATTATTAACCATGGCTAATTGAAGCTTTAGTCTGGTAAGTGGCGTCCTTAAATCGTGGCTTATGCCAGACAACATTTCCGATCTTTGATTTAAATGTCTATTAATTCTTTTAGCCATTCTATCAAATTCATATGCAGCATTTCTAATTTCTCTTGCTCCTGAAGGTCTAAACTCATTAATATAATCTCCTTTACCAAATCTTTGTGCAGCTTTTGCAAGATTTGTAATCGGCCGTGTTTGATTTTTTAAAAAAAGTATTGCTATAAGTATTAGAATAATCGATGGCAAGGTTATCCATAAAACAAAAAGTCGAACTGATGAAGTTGCTATTCGCTCTTTAGGAAAAAAAAATTGTAAATTTTTTTTTCCTGATCTAATTCTAATTTCAACAATGTCCAAATAGTTTACAGTGTTAAACCAGTAATTACCATTTCCAAAGGTAGATTTTAGTTCACGTCTTAATGATCTATCCATAGGACTAAACCTTCTCTCAAATACTTCCTCAGGCAATGGTTCATTGATAGAATTAATTACAAAATCAAAGTTTTTTTTATAAATATCAGTTATATAATTTATTTGATTATTATTTTCTGAATTATAAACATCACTTAAAGTTTTAATTTCGCCTACAATTGACCGTGTCATTCCTTTATTTGCTTTGATCCAAATACTGTCAAAAAAAACAATGGTAACAATAAGTTGTAAAAGAATAGTTGGTGCTGCAACAATTATTAAAGATCTATAAAATAATCCCTTTGGCAAAATTTTTTTAAAAAAATTATTCAATCCAGAGAACATATCCTGACCCTCTTATAGTTTGCAAATATTTTGGATTTTTTGGATCGATTTCAATTTTTTGTCTTAAACGAGTAATCATAACATCAATCGATCTTTCTTGTAAAATTCCTGACAATTCCCCAATTTTTGATCTTGAGTAGGTCTTTCCAGGATTTAATAACATTTCTGATAAAATTTTTTTTTCAGTAACATTGATTTTTTTTGGAATATTTTTCAATTTAATTACCATTTTTTTTAAATCTATAATAGCTTCACCAACAAAGTACTCTTTTTTTTGATCAATCTTTACTTTTTTAGATATAATATTTTTTATTCTTAAAAGAAGCTCTTTAGGTTCAAAGGGTTTTCCTATGTAGTCATCAGCTCCAATTTCAAGACCTTTTATTCTATTTTCAACCTCTCCTTTTGCGGTAAGAAGAATTATAGGCGGACAATCATTGACTTTAATTTCTTTGGTAAGTTCATACCCATTCTGGCCTGGCATCATTACATCAAGAACGATTAGATCAAATTTGAAATGGCTCAACTTAATTTTTGCTTCATCAGCATTTTGGGCAGTAGTGACAATAAATTTTTTTTCATTTAGATATTCTTTAAGAAGATTTCTTATACGATCGTCATCATCAACTACTAATATATGATATTTATTATCCATTTATTATTTTTTTTAAAACCTCTTTAAATTTAATTACTGACTCAGGCTCAGAATTTTTAAGCGCATTAAATATTCTTTTCTTTTGTTTTTTGTAAATTGTGTCAAAAAATATTTTCCCGTCCTTATCAAGGTATAACCTTTTTTTTCTGGTATCTGTATCATCTTTTATTTGTTTTATCATTTTTGAATTTAGTAAATCTCTTATTACCCTATTAATACTTTGTTTAGTAATTTTAAGTTTGAAAATCAAATCTCCTAAACTTATACCAGGGTTACTTTCAATTAAATTTAAAGCCCTTAAATGAGCGGGTCCAAAAAATTTTTTTGATAATATATCTTTCGGATCTGAGTAAGTTTCTCTATAAGCATAATAAAGCAATTGAATAAAATCTTTAATTTGCTCGTCTTTAAGATAAAGTAAGTCTCTCATAATTGGTCAGCTATATTGACTTATTCTATTAAGAAATATACTTTTTTCTTACAAAAAAAAAGATATATTATTTTTTTCTATGGAAATGATACCTTACGATAAAAGATCTGGTAAAATTTGGTTTAATGGTGGAGCCGTAAACTGGGAAGATGCGCAAATCCATGTATTAAATCACGGACTGCATTATGCAAGCTGTGTTTTTGAAGGAGAAAGAGTTTATGACGGAGAAATCTTTAAGCTCGAGGAGCATACTGAAAGATTATTCTACTCCGCTAAAAGAATGGGTATAGAAGTTCCATATAGTCAAAAGGAAATTAATGAAGCTTGTAAAAAAATTGTAAATATTCAAAAAGTTAAAAATGGATACGTAAGACCAGTTATTTGGAGAGGAAGTGAAATGATGGCTATATCTGCTCAAAAAAATAAAATTCACGTTGCTATTGCTACTTGGGAGTGGGGATCATATTTTGACCCAAAATTAAAAGTTGAGGGAATAAAATTAAATATATCTAAATGGAGAAGACCAGCTCCCAATACTATTCCTTGGGATACAAAAGCAGCGGGACTTTATATGATATGCACTTTATCAAAACACGAGGCAGAGGCGCAAGGCTTTACCGATTCTTTAATGCTAGACTTTGAAGGTAATATTGCTGAAGCAACAGGAGCAAATATTTTTTTTAAAACAAAAGACGGTCAATTACACACTCCTATACCAGACTCATTTCTTGATGGGATAACACGTAGAGCAGTAATAGAAATAGCAAAATTGAAAAATGTAAAAGTTAATGAGCGAAAAATTTCTCCAAATGAAATGCATAAATTTGTTGGATGTTTTCTTACTGGTACTGCAGCAGAAATAACACCGGTTTCTAAAATTGACAAATTTGATTTCAAAGTTTGCGATTTAATTAAAGATTTAAGTGATAGCTATCAGAACATGGTCAGGAAAAAATCTGCTGCTTAAGACTTATCATCTTCGCTTAAGGCGTGATCAATACCTTTTACCATATAGCCATATCCAGTATATAGAGTAATCGCTGCAGATAACCATAAGAGAATAATACCAATAGTTTGAGCGTTATAGTCTTGGAAATTAATAATTTTATTTCCAAAATCTCCTGTAAGTAAAACTGATATTGCAAACATTTGAATAAATGCTTTAAGTTTCGACAGGCTAGTCACTGGCATCGATATACTTCCTTTTGCTAAAAATTCTCTCAAACCTGAAATAATAATTTCCCGTGTAATAATGATAATTGCTGCTATAACCTCAAAATTTTTAATTGTTCCATTCATTATGAGTAGAAGAAGGGCAGTGGATACAAGTATTTTATCTGCAATTGGATCTAACAGTTCTCCAAGTTTAGACTCTTCTTTAAACATCCTAGCTAATAACCCATCAAGATAATCTGTAAAACTTGCTAAAACAAAAAGAAAAAATGGAATTAGGTCACCAAATAACCCAGGAAGAAAAAAAGTGAATACAAAGACAGGAACTATAATTATTCTTCCTATCGTTAATATATTTGGAATTTTAAATTTCATTTTTACTCGTGGAAATAATCATATATTTTTTTTGCTATACTTTCTTCGATACCTTCTACAGATTTTAAATCCTCTAGACTAGCAGATTCTACTGATCTTGCTGACCCAAAATGATTTAGTAAAGACCTTTTTCTCTGTTTTCCTATTCCGTCAATTTGATCTAACAAAGATTTGTTTAATCCTTTTTTCCTTTTAGCCCTATGAGTACTTATTGCAAATCTATGAGCTTCATCACGTAATCTTTGTATAAAAAATAATAATGGATCATTCTTTTTTAAAATATATTCTTTATTTTCATGGTAAATTTTTTCTTCACCAGCATTCCTATTTTTACCCTTAGCAACAGCCAATATGGGCAAATCATGTAAACCGAGTTCATTTAATACGTCTCTACTTACTGAATATTGACCTTTACCACCGTCAATTAAAATTAATTCTGGTAATGAGAGAGAACCAGATTTTTCTTTTATTGCTTTTGAAAATCTTCTAAATAAAACTTCTTTCATCATTCCGTAATCATCATTTTTTACTTTTTCATCCCTTATGTTAAATTTTCTATATCTTTTTTTTACAAAACCTTCGTTACCAAAACATATTAAAGCTCCAATCGAATCACTTCCTTGATTATGACTGTTGTCATAAACTTCGATAAGATTGATATTATTGTTCAAATCAAACTTATTAGCTAGGTTTTCAATTAAATTGTTATTACTTTCAGTTTGATAAAGTTTTTGAGTTAAAGCTTGTTTAGCATTTTTTTCAGCTAATTTAGATATATTAATTTCATCCTTGCTCTTTGCTTTTTTTATTAAGACATTTCTTTTTTCTTTTTGTGAAAAAGCTTTCTCTAAAAGTTTTAAATCTTTAACTTCAGTATTAGTTATTATCATGCTTGGCACTACTTTGTTCTCATAAAATTGAGTCAAGAAAGAAGTTATTATTTCTTTTATATCATCGTCTGTATCATGTTTTGGATAAAAGGCTTGATTTCCCCAATTTTGTTTTGATCTAAAAAAGAATACTTGAATACAAGTTTTTCCCGACTCTTTATAAATACTTACTACATCTGCTTCACTTAAGTTTGTTTGATTTATTTTTTGTGAAGTTTGAATTTGTGTTAAAGCTTTTATTCTATCTCTTGCTATTGCAGCTTTTTCAAAATCTAGTTCTTTACTAGCTAGTTCCATTTCTTTAGATAAAGATTTTTGTATCCTTCTTGATTTTCCAGAGATAAAGTCTATAGCATCTTTGACTGTTTTTTTATATTGAGACTCATCAATATGCCCTACACAAGGACCAGAGCATCTTTTTATTTGATATAAAATACACGGTCTCTCTCTATTTTTAAAAACTGTGTCATCGCAAACTCGTATTTGAAAGATTTTTTGTAAAATTTTAATTGTCCAGTTCGCAGATCCAATTGAAGCGAAAGGCCCAAAATAATATCCGTTTCTAGCTTTTTTTCCTCGAAGTTTAGTTAGTTGAGGCCATTTATCTTTATGACCAATATAAATATATGGAAACGATTTATCGTCTCTCAACAAAATATTAAATCTCGGCTTATGTTTTTTGATAAGGTTAGCTTCAAGAAGAAGAGCCTCACTCTCATTATTAGTAGTAGTAACTTCAAGATTATGTGTTAGAGAAAGCATTCTCTCTGTTCTTATTGGTAAATTCGTGTCAGAAACATAACTTTTAAGTCTATTAGGAATATTTTTAGCTTTACCAATGTATAAAATTTCTCCTGACACGCTAATCATTCTATAAATTCCGGGATTTTTTGGAGTTAGAGGAATTCTCTCTTTTATAACTTTTTTTCCTAATTCTAAACTATTGTTCATCTTTACTTTTTGCCACCTCAATTCCCACAGACTCAGTGTTTTTGATAATATCTAATTTTTCCAATTTTATATTTACTTTATTTACTATTTTACTTTTGAAAATTATATCAAAAATATTTTCTGCTAGATCTTCTAAAAGCTCATGATGTTTCTTTTCCGTGACATATGTAATTTTGTTAATAGTATCCTCATAATTTACAATAGATGATAAGTCATTATTGTTAGGTTTTATATTAGAGTTAGTCGAAATATCAATATTAAATCTCACTCTCTGTTTCTTTTTTTTTTCGAAATCATGAAGGCCTATTGAAATTTTTAGTATTAAGTTTTTAACAATTACTTTTCTTTTATATTTGTATTTTGTTTTATTTTTAAATTTTATAATTTTCATTCTTTTATATTTATAATATCAGGTGTTAACCAGGCAAGTCTTTGGCCGCTATCAACATTTATTATTTCTCCTGTTATATTGTCATTTTTTATAAGAAATTTTACTGTTTCACTTATGTTATTTAATTCCACTTTTTTCTTTAGTAAAACTGATTTCCATTGTTTTTTAAAGTGTGATTCTGATTGTCTTATATTTTTAAGTGTTGGGCCGGGAGATATCGCATTTACTCTAATATTTGGAGCTAATTTCATGGCTGAAATTACAGTAAGTGTTCCTAAAGCTGATTTACTTAAAGTGTAGGATAGAAAATAAGGTGTTAATTTTTCAATTCTTTGATCGATAATATTAATGATTATCCCACTGCTTTTTTTTACATATTTTTTAAAATTTTGAGTTAATAAGGTTGGTGCTTTTAAATTAACATTGATATGTTTTGAAAAGCTTTTATCATTTAGATTAATGAGGTTATCATTTTCAAAAACTGATGCATTATTAATTAGACAGTCTAAACCTTTCATTTTGTAAAAAGCACTTTTAATTAATCTTTGTGCTTGATAAGAATTATTTAAGTCAGCTTTTATTAAAAACACATTACCACCCAAATCTTCTAATTCTTTTTTTAATTTATTTGCCAGGTTTTTTGATTTATTATAATGTATTGTGATATGAACATTATATCCTGCTAAACTTTTTGCAATAGCGGCTCCAACTCTTGTTGCACCACCAGTAATAATTATTTTTTTGGCTTCCATTTTTTAATTGCTTTTCTAGGCTTAGTGCCTGGCATTCCCATTGTTGATCTACCTTTAGGGTATACTTTATTTTTTAATTTGTACTGGTTTATTTTTGGATTTAAAGATATCTCTAGCTCACTTGCCTCTAATTTTCTTATATCATCACGAATTTTGGCAGCTTCTTCAAATTCTAAATTAGCAGCAGCCTCTTTCATCTTTCTATTAAGAGCTTTTAAATGTTTCTTAAGATTTCCACCAACGTTTGAACCTTCACTTATTTTTACATAGTCTTTCTCATAAACTGACTCTAAAATATCACTTATTTCCTTTTTAACAGACTCGGCAGTAATTTTATTTTTTTTGTTATATTGTAATTGTTTATTTCTCCTTCTATCAGTTTCTTTGATGGCCTTATCTATGCTTTTTGTAACTTTGTCTGCGTATAAAATTACCTTTCCATCTATATTTCTAGCAGCTCTTCCTATAGTTTGAATTAAAGATGTTTCTGATCTCAAGAAACCTTCTTTATCTGCATCAAGAATTGCAACCAAAGCACACTCAGGAATATCCAATCCCTCTCTTAATAAATTTATTCCAACTAAAATATCAAATACACCCATTCTCAAATCTCTAATAATTTCTATTCTTTCAAGTGTATCGATATCTGAATGCATGTATCTAACTTTTAATCCATTTTCATGAAGATATTCTGTTAAATCTTCAGCCATTTTTTTTGTTAACGTTGTTGCTAAAATTCTAAAACCTTTTTTTACAATTCCTTTTGCTTCATGCATTAAATCATCCACTTGAGTTTTTGCTGGTCTTATTTCTACTGGTGGGTCTATCAAACCTGTAGGACGAATAATTTGATCTATAGACTCATTTTTTGTTTGTTTCAGTTCCCATGGTCCAGGTGTAGCAGATACAAATATTGTTTGAGTTCGCATTAAATCCCACTCCTCAAACTTCAAAGGCCTGTTATCCATACATGAAGGAAGCCTGAAACCATATTCAGCTAAAGTACTTTTTCTTGTTCTGTCTCCCTTATACATCCCGTTAAGTTGAGGCACAGTTACGTGACTTTCATCGACAAAAATAATTGTATTATCAGGAAAATATTCAAATAATGTTGGAGGAGGCTCTCCAGGCTTTCTTCCAGACAAAAATCGTGAATAATTTTCTATTCCAGCACAAGTTCCTGTAGCCTCAATCATTTCTAAATCAAATTTTGTTCTTTCTCTTAATCTTTGTGCCTCTAATAATTTGTTATTGTCCTGATGTTTTTTTAAAGTGATTTCTAGCTCCTTCTTAATTTCTTGAATAGCCTGATCAATTGTTGGTTTGGGAGTAATATAATGACTGTTTGCATAAACTTTAATAATTGAAAAATCATTAGTCTTATTTCCAGTTAAAGGATCAAATTCCTCAATTTTTTCTAATTTATTTAAATTCAAACTTAGTCTCCAAGCTCTATCTTCTAAATGCGATGGAAATATTTCTAAATTTTCCCCTCTTACTCTAAATGTTCCTCTAAAAAAATTTTGATCATTTCTCTTATACTGCAAGTTAATAAACGCCCTAATTAATTGATCTCTATCATATTCATAGTTTCTTTTAAGGGTTATAGTCATTTTTGAATAGGCTTCTACTGATCCAAGACCATAAATACATGAAACACTTGCAACAATTATTACGTCATCTCTCTCCAATAGAGACCTAGTTGCTGAGTGTCTCATTCTATCTATTTGTTCATTAATAGAAGCTTCTTTTTCAATGTAAGTGTCAGATCTTGGAACGTAAGCCTCTGGAGTATAATAATCATAATATGAAACAAAGTATTCAACGGCATTATCTGGAAAAAAACTTTTAAATTCTCCGTAAAGCTGTGCAGCTAAAGTTTTATTTGGAGCAAGCACCAAAGCTGGTCTATTAGATGCTTCAATAACTTTTGCCATCGTAAAGGTTTTTCCAGAACCAGTAACACCAAGTAGGACCTGTTCATTTTTTTGACCTTTTAGATTAGAAATGAGTTTTTTTATAGCTTGAGGTTGGTCTCCAGCAGGTTGAAAATTACTCTTGATTTTAAACTTTATACCTCCCTCTAATTTTTTATTTATAGAGTTGTTAGTAGTTTCTAAATCTAATATTTTTTCTTGATACGTATTTTGCATTCTGTGATATTAATAATTAAAAAAAACATTATAAAATTCAATGAGCATAATTTCCAACAATTTAAAACGTATAAAACCGTCGCCTACCATTGC
>NZFE01000001.1 GCA_002689245.1 Candidatus Pelagibacter sp. | reverse complement strand
ACATTTTCTTCCCACAAACTAGTTATACCTTTAAGACTGTCATTTGCCTCATTTAAAAAACAAGAAATGGGTAATCCTCTTTCGGTGCCACCGTTTGATAAAACAGGAGTTGCTGGCATAAACCATAAATTACTTATATAGTTATAAATTCTTTGTGCATGCAAGTTATCATCAGCATATACGCTTGCAACTCTTGCAAATAAATCTTGAAAACTTTCATTCTGCCCCAGATACCTGTCTTTTAAAGTTTCTCTTCCAAAGTCAGTTAGATTTGAGTCTCTCGATCGATCAATTTTTATTGTTATCCCTTTTTCATTTTGAAATAGTTCTGTCTCACCAGTTAAAGAAAATAGATCAGGTTTTTTAGGACCATTATTCTTTTGTTCATTATGGTTCAACTGGCTTATGTTGCCCATAGCTTTTTTTATTGCCAAAGATACATTTTTACTCATATATTTACTTGTTTTACTGGTTAATTGTTAATAAACAACTATATGTTGTGTTACGAATATGTTAATATACTATATAACAGCAAAATCAATAGAACATTATAAGAACATTTGATTATTTTTGCAAGTGGAAAATTGTGTTAATAAAACATTTAATAACAATGCCTTTATTCTTTAGTATTTATAGGTCATGAAAATCAATCCAAATGGCTTTAGGGAGTATGATGCTAGATGGATCTTTGAAAAAGAGATCGATTTAGAAGGAATCACTAATTTAGGAAAAGGCTTAGGATCTCAAATTATAAATCATACCAAAAAAAAAAATCCAAGAGTAATCGTTGGTCACGATTATAGATCTTACAGTGAAAAAATTAAAAAAGCTCTTACTGAAGGTTTGGTTTCTACTGGATGTAATGTTGAGGATCTAGGTTTATCTCTTTCTCCAATGGTTTATTTTGCTCAATTCAACTTAAAATCTGATGCAATCGCAATGGTTACAGCTAGTCATAATGAAAATGGATGGACTGGAGTAAAAATGGGTATCCAAAAGGGTTTAACGCATGCTCCAGAAGAAATGTCTGAATTGAAAAATATCACTTTAAAAAATAGATTTAAATCAGGTAAAGGTAGTATTAAGAAAATCAATAATTTTAAGAATATTTACATGCAAGAATTGATTAAAAAAAACAAAATTAAAAATAATATCAAAGCTGTTGTAGCATGTGGTAATGGTACAGCCGGAGTTTTCGCGCCAAATATTTTAGAAGGTATAGGTTGTGAAGTAGTAAAATTAGACTGTGAATTGGATTGGTCATTCCCAAAATATAATCCTAATCCTGAAGATCTTAAAATGCTTCATGCTATATCTAAAGCAGTCAAAGATAACAATGCAGATATAGGATTTGGTTTTGATGGTGATGGAGATAGGTGTGGAGTAATTGATGAAATAGGTAATGAAATTTTTTCTGATAAGATAGGTTTATTGATTGCTAGAAACTTAGCACCAAAACATAAAAACTCTAAATTTATTGTAGATGTTAAATCAACTGGCCTTTATTCAAAAGATAAAATTTTAACAGACAATCAATGTAAAACTATTTATTGGAAAACAGGGCACTCACATATTAAAAGAAAAGTGCATGCAGAAAAAGCCTTGGCAGGTTTTGAAAAAAGTGGCCACTTCTTTTTCAATCAACCTTTAGGATATGGTTATGATGATGGTATAAATTCAGCAATACAAGTTTGTCATTTATTAAATGATCAAAATAAAAAGATGAGTGAGTTAATGAAAGAATTACCTAATACATATCAAACTCCAACTATGGCTCCTTTCTGTAAAGATGAGGAAAAATATAAAGTTGTTGATGATATGGTTAAAAAGGTTCAAAATCTTCAAAAAGAAAATATTAAAATCGATAATCAAAAAATTACAGAAGTTTTAACTATTAACGGTGTAAGATTTTCTTTAGAAGATGGATCTTGGGGTTTAATTAGAGCTTCATCTAATAAACCTTCCCTGGTAGTAGTAACAGAAAGTCCATCATCAGATAGCCGTAAAAAGAAAATATTTGAATTTATTGATGGTATATTACAAAAGTCTGGTAAAATTGGAGAATACGATCAAAAGATTTAAAGTGAAAAATATTCGTAAAGAAATCTTGATCCTATAATAACTAAAAATAAACCAAAATATTTTGTCATCTTCTTTTTATTAACTCTATGACTAGCTTTAGCCCCTAACCTAGCCATGAAAGCTGTTATCGGAAAAAATATTAGAAAGGCTGGAATATTAAAAAAACCAACACTAAGAGGTAACTGAGCATTGAGATACGAACCGGATATTAAAAATCCTAAAGCACCGAATAATGCAATAATAAAACCAATGGCTGCTGCACTTCCTATCGCTTTATTTATTGGATAACCAAAAAACTTTAAAATTGGTACGTTCATAACTGCTCCACCTATACCCATTGGCGCAGATATGAAACCGCTTAAAATTCCTGCTATTATTCTGGATGGCAAACTCATTTTTACATCTAAATTTTCTTCTTTTTCTTTAAGGAAGAGTAAATAAAAAGCTAAGATGTAAACGACAATTGTGAAAAATAAAATCAAAGGTTTTGTTTTTAAACCTGCTGCTAAAATTGTTCCTAGAATAACCCCTGTTGCTACAAATATTCCGTAACCTTTAACAATGTTAAAATCTACAGCTTTATGTTGATGATGTGTCATTACAGACACAATAGAAGTTGGAATTATAATTCCAAATGAAGTACCAACCGCTAAATGCATTAAATAACCGGGCTCAATTCCTGAAATACTAAAAATATAAAACAAAATCGGAACTGTAATTAACCCGCCACCGATCCCAAACAAACCGGCAGCAAATCCAGCGGGAACTGCGGTAATTATCATAATAAAAATTAAATAAATGATTTCAGATTGAGAAAGAGTATCCAAAATTATCTTTCTAAAGATGTAGGATTTGTTTTTTTAACCTGATCCATTATATGATTGACCTTTTGCAGGTCTGCATCTCTAATACACATATTTTTTGAAAGATACTGTTTCCAAGTTCTCGATCCATTTTGTCCATGGAATAATCCAACTGTATGTCTCATGATATGGTTAAGTTGAACACCTCTAGATGTTTGTTCTTGAATGTAAGGAATTAATTTTTCCATTACGTCGCCTCTTGAAGGAACATTTTGATTATTAAATATATCTTTCTCAATATCAGCTAAAAAATAAGGAGAATGATAAACAGCCCTACCTATCATTACACCATCAACTTTTTGTAAGTGATCTTTGATTTCACCAGTTGTTTTAACTCCTCCATTGATAATAATTTCATAATTTTTAAAATAATCTTTAAGTTTGTAAACAAAATCATATTTTAACGGTGGAATATTTAAATTTTCTTTAGGACTTAGTTTTTTAAGTAAAGCTTTTCTTGCGTGAATGATAAATTTTTTAGAGCCTGCGTTTTTAGTTGTTTTAATAAATGATTTTAAGAATTCAAAGTCTTCAACATCATTATAACCAATTCTTGTCTTTATTGTTATTGGAAGCTTTGTTGCATGAGCCATCGCTTCAATACAACTCGCTACAAGATCAGGCTCTTGCATTAAACAAGCTCCAAATTTATTTTTTTGAACTTTTTTACTTGGACATCCTAGATTTAAATTTATTTCTTTATAACCATAGTCTTCCGAAATTTTACATACTTCAGCTAGTTCACTTGGGTTAGAACCGCCGACTTGCAGAATTACTGGATTTGAAATTTTTTTGAATGATAATAATTTATTTCTGTCGCCTCTTAAAATAGCATTGGCTACTATCATTTCAGTGTATAAATTTACATTTTTGCTTATAAGACTTAAAAAATAGATTTCGTGCTTGTCAGTACAATCCATCATTGGAGCAACTGAGATAGATTTATTCATTACTTCTCTTCTGGTTTTTCGATTTCTTCTTTAAGCTCCAAAGGCTCTTCTTCTAAATTTTCTTGCCTAATTTCGGGTTGCTCTGATTTTAGCTCTGATAAAGCTTCTTTAGCTAAATTACTTGTTGATTTTTGATCAGGAGTTCTTCTTGTCCTTTTAGATGGCAGAACTGCAATACCACTTTTTGAAACTTGACCTTTATATAAGTTTTCAAAGTCATCATTTACCTCTTCTTCTGTGTCTTCAAGTTCCTCAACTTCGTCGGGCTCTTTTCTTAATCTTGTTATCGCATTTTTTTCGAGTTCTTTTATTGATAGTTTCCCATCCCCTATTTCTCTGAGCGCTATGATCGTCTTTTTATCATTATCTTCCTCCACTAGCATAGGTGAGCCAGAATTTAGTTGGGCAGTTCTTTCTTTTGTCAAAAGAACCAAGTCGTATTGATTATCTATTTTTTCTAAACAGTCTTGTACGGTAATTCTTGCCATGATGATGAGTGTATATTCAAATATTCTTAATAAATCAATTATTTTTTAATACTAACAGGTTCTAAAGAGTTTCTTATAATTATTAAAAGGACTAGTGAAAAAACAATATATATAGCTCCAATAGAGGCTATGTTCTCTATAGAAAAACCATTATCGATTAATAATCCAAAAATTGCTGTTCCAAAGGCGGTAGAGAACACCATGAAAGCTGTTGTTAAAGCTTTAATAGAACCGATAAATTTTACTCCATAAATTTCTGCCCAAGTAGAAGAACCCAAAACGTTAGCTAAACCATTAGACACACCTACCAAACCTAGAAAAATATAAGCTGAAAGTTCATGTTGATTATAAATTAATACAAACATAGCTAATAATAATGGGATGTTCATTATTGGAATAAGTTTTCTACTTGAAAATTTATCAACTAAAAATCCGGAAAAAAATAAAGTTATTATTGAAGCAACTGAATAAACCATAAATGCTTTTGGAATTGTGTAAATATTCCACATTTTAGAGCTAGATATAAAAGATTGATAAACAAATACTCCGGTTGCTATCCAGGGCATAGCTAGCATATTTAGCGATACTATATAAAACCTATGATCCTTAATTACTTCTCTTCTCCTCCAGCTTTTTATTTTTAATCTTATTTTGGAGCTTTTTTCTTTTTCTCTGGTGTCAAGTTTAATAGTTTTAATAGTATTAAAAATTACAAGAGGTAAAAAGAGGATAATAATAATTGCAATGCATTGCCAAACTGTTCTCCATGAATAAATTACAAATAAATAAGTTACTAGGATTGGTAAAATAAATTCAGCTGAAGACAAACCAAACCAAATTGTGCTTAAAGCCTTACCTCTAGATTTCTCAAAAAATCTGGAAATTGTAGTCGTGGAAGTATGACTCATTAAACCTTGACCTGAAAATCTCATAAAAAAAATACCAATTGCTAGAAAATAAATATTATTAATGAAGGAGAAAAATAAAGAAGATAAAAATAATAATATAATTACAAAAAAAGAATAATAGATTATTTGATATTCGTCTATTTTCTTTCCAACCCATATTAGCAGAAGACTGGAAAAAATTGTTGCGAATGCATAAATGTTTCCGAATTCACCATGTGTAATATCTAATTCATTTCTTATTGGTGCGTTAAACAATCCCAAAAAAAAGCTCTGTCCAAAGCTTGAAAAAAATGTAAATATAAAACCGAATATAATTACTTTTTTATTTAAAGAGAGGTTAGTCATTTATGAGTTGTAATGTTGCGTTCATAGGTTTGGGTGTTATGGGATATCCCATGGCAGGATATATATCAAAAGCAGGTCACAATGTAACTGTTTATAATAGAACTAAATCAAAAGCCGAAAAATGGGTAAAAGATCATAAAGGAAAAATTGCTGATACGCCCATGGATGCAGCAAAAGATTGTGATTTTATATTTACCTGTGTTGGAAATGACAATGATTTACGTGAAGTAACTTTAGGAAATAAAGGGCTATTTAAAACTGCAAAAAAAGGTTCGATCTACATAGATAACACTACGGCCTCTGCAAATATTGCCAGAGAACTTTACAAAGAGGCGAAATCTAAAAGTTTTGATTTTCTTGATGCTCCAATTTCTGGGGGTCAGGCCGGAGCTGAAGGTGGAACACTCACGGTGATGGTAGGGGGTGATGAGAAGCCATTTAAAGAAGCAGAGCCACTAATTGATTGTTATAGTAAAAAAATTAAACTTTTAGGACCATCTGGAAGCGGTCAATTAACAAAAATGGTAAATCAAATTTGTATAGCTGGTTTGGTTCAAGGATTATCTGAGGCAATAAATTTTGGGATGAATGCTGGATTAAATATGCATGATGTAATTGAAGTAATATCAAAAGGTGCAGCTCAATCTTGGCAAATGGATAATAGACATAAAACTATGATAGAAGATAAATTTGATTATGGTTTCGCTGTTGATTGGATGAGGAAAGATTTAAAAATTGCAATGGATGAAGCTAAGAAAAACAATTCTCCTTTACCGATAACTAAAATAATAGATGAGTATTACGCCGAAGTTCAAAAAATGGGTGGGCAAAGATGGGATACATCTAGCTTAATAAAAAGATTTAGAAAATAGTGTCATTAGAAAACGTCAGTTATTACGAAGACTTTAATGAAATAGAAAAAAAATTATGGTCATTACTGGTAAGAGCAGTAAATGATCGAAGTTCAGAATTTAGAACACCTGTATTTATTTGTGGAGACAATAATAACTTAGATGGAAGAGTTGTTGTTCTCAGAAAAGCAGATGAGAAGAGTGTATCTCTTCAATTCCATAGTGATATAAGGTCAACAAAGATAGATACTATAAAGAAAAATCCTAATAGCTCACTTTTATTTTATGGAAAAAAGGAAAAAATACAGCTTAGAATGAAAGTAGAAAGTAAATTACATTATAATGATGAAATAACAAAAGAATCCTGGAATAAAACAGGACATATAAGTAGGAAATGCTATTTAGTTACTGATGGTCCAGGTACAAAATCTAAAAAACCAACTTCAGGATTAGATAATAAATTTGATAACTTTAATTTTACTAAAGAGCAAAGTGAAGAAGGTTATAAAAATTTTTGTGTAATTAAATGTAAGATTAAAAGTATTGAGTGGCTATATCTTGCTGCTAAAGGTCATCGAAGGGCTTTAATTGAATTTCAGGGATCAAAAAAATTTTCATGGTTAATTCCCTAAATTTTTATATTTTTTATAATTTTTAACGTAATGCTCAGCATTTTCCTTAATATGCTTAATTTCATCATCTGTGACTTGCCTAATGACTTTGCCTGGACTTCCAATAACTAGGGATCTTTCTGGAATTACTTTATTCTCAGTTATAAGAGCATTGGCTCCTATGATTGAATTTTTTCCTATTTTGGCTTTATTCAAAATTGTACTTCCTATTCCAATAAGACAATCATCTTCAATAATACATCCATGTAGCATTACTAAATGTCCTACAGTAACATTTTTTCCAATTGTAGCTGGGCATCCAGGATCAGTATGAACTACGCTGCCATCTTGAATATTTGATCCTTCCCCAATAGTAATCGGTTCAACATCCCCTCTAAGAGTTGCATTAAACCAAACGTTTGCATCTTTTTTTAAAGTGACATTACCAATCAAAACTGAATTTGGGGCAAACCAACTATCTTTGTCGATCTTTGGACTTATATTGTTGAAATTATAAATCATTAATATAATTATAATATATTATGGTCTTAACAAAAACCCCTATCTGTGATTTTGAGGAAAAAGCTCATAATTTTAATCTTAAAGGAGTAGATAATAAATTTTATAAACTTGATGATTGTATTGGAGAAAATGGGACTATCATTATGTTTATTTGCAATCATTGTCCATATGTAAAAGCAATAATTAAAGATTTAATAGAGGATATCAACGAGTTAAAAAAAAATGGAGTTAAAACTGTCGCTATTATGTCTAATGATACAAAAAATTATCCTGAAGACTCTTTTGATAACATGTTATCTTTTTCAAAACTTAATAATTTTAATTTCCCGTATTTGTATGATCACAATCAAGAAATCGCAAAAAAATTCGGCGCAGTATGTACACCAGATTTTTTTGGTTATAATAAAAATTTAAAACTACAATATAGAGGCAGATTCAGAGAGTTAAAAGAGCTCACCCCAGTAAGGAACGGAGAAAGTGATTTAAAAATAGCCATGATGATGATTTCTAAAACACAAAATGGTCCAAAAGAACAATTACCAAGTATGGGCTGTAACATAAAGTGGATTAAATAATGTTTGTAATATCAACAAGAAATTTCCCTCCAGATATTGGTGGAATGCAAAATTTAATGGGTGGGCTAGCTTTATCTCTGTTAAAACATGGTCCAGTAAAAGTATTTGCAGAAAAAAACATAGAGGAAAGCAATTTTGATAAAAATGCAGGTATTGATATTACTCGTATTTCGGGTTTTAAAATTTTTAGAAAATATAGAAAAGCAAACCTAATTAAAGAATTTTCACTTAAAAATTCGATTAGGGCATTTTTTTTGATCACTGGAAAAGTATAGAAAAAATAGATGATAAAATTTTAAAAAATACAAAATCATTTTGCCTAATACATTCTAAAGAAATAAATCACGAAACAGGAACTCTTATAAATAAAAGAATGTTAAAGGCTTTAAATAAAGCAAACCATGTAATTTCTAATTCTGAGTTTACAAAAAAACTTGCCATGAAAAATGGTTTAAATGAAAAAAAAATTAAAATTATCCATCCTGGTTGTAACTATCCAATTAAAATTGATAACAAAAATATAGATAAAGCAAAAGATTTGTTTAGAAATAGTTTTCCAAAAATAATTACAGTGGCGAGACTTGACAAGAGAAAAAGTCATCAAAATATTTTGATGACAATTAAAAATTTAAAACCGAGATTTCCAAACATTAAATATATTTCCATTGGAGATGGTGATGAAATGCAAAATCTTAGAAATTTAAAAAATGAATTAGGCCTTGGTAATGAGGTGTTGCTCTTGAATGAGTCCACAGAACTATTAAAAGTGGCACTGTTAGAACAGTCTGATCTTTTTTTAATGCCTTCAGTAATTTATAAAAAATCTGTTGAAGGATTTGGAATATCTTTTATAGAGGCAGCCGCTTATGGAACTGGTTCTATTGGTGGTGTAGCTGGTGGTGCCTCAGATGCCATTCAAGATGGGGTTTCAGGATATTTATGCGACGGTGGAGATTTAAATTCTATATATGAGACTATTGTAAAGTTTTACGATAATGAAAATTATAAGCTATTGGGTAAAAATGCTTTTACCTTCTCTAAAAATTTTCAGTGGGACAAAATTGTAAAAAAATATATTAAGCTAATCTAAATCCTCTTTGACTTTTTTGAGAATTTCATCAACTTTTAATTCACTTAAATTATCGACTGTTATTGTTTTAAAGTTGGTATTTCCTATATTAACTTTTTTTGCTGTAGTATGACTTCCAAATAAAGCAAGGCCTTTTTTATTTAAATGGGAGCAAATATGAGCAGGTCCTGTATCATTAGATATAATATATGTAGCCGAATTAATTAAAGAAATTAAAAAATTTATACTAACTGGTTGATTGTCATCTAGAACAAGTTTTGCATTTAATTTTTTTGCCTCAGATATTTCATTTGGGCCAGGTGCAACTAGAATTGGGTATTTATTTTTATATATTTCTTTAATTTT
>NZFE01000005.1 GCA_002689245.1 Candidatus Pelagibacter sp. | reverse complement strand
GTTTTTCCCCACTCTTTAAAAGCTGCGTGAGCTGCATCTAATGCTGCTTCCACATCTTTTTCATTTGATCGTGCTACAGAACAGATAATCTCATTAGAAATCGGGCTTGGATTATCAAAGTATTTTCCCGATTTAGGTTCAACGAATTTTCCATTTATGTAGTTACCGTATTTAGCTTTAAATGGAAATTTAACCTTTAAATGAGAGGTATCTAGAACTGCAGACACTTTCGAGCTTTTAGCTTGTTGTGTGCTCATTTCCCCTCCTTGTTAATTATCTAATTAAACCCAATATCGACAAGCTTGTACAGACTTAACTTGCAATTATTTATAATTACAATTTCAAGTTGATTCAATTTTTAGTTGTTTTAAATTTCATGGGAAACAAGGATTAGGGGGCCACTGACCCCCTTAATTTTGAAGATGACTATTTATCCTCGTCTTTGCTAATCTTTTCTTTAGGAGAAGGATTGCCTTCGAGTTCTTTAGTTATTGCTGCAGCCTTTTCTCGCACAGCTTTCTCGATTTCATCTGCAACATTTGGATTTTTTTCCAAATATAATTTTGCGTTTTCTTTTCCTTGACCAATTTTTTCTCCTTTGTATGCATACCATGCGCCCGACTTTTCGATGATATCTGCTTTAGCTCCTAAGTCGATTAATTCACCATTTTTGCTGATACCTTTACCATACATCAGATCGAATTCTACAACCTTAAAAGGAGGGGCTACCTTATTTTTAATAACTTTCACTCTAGTCGTGTTTCCAATAATTTGATCCTTATCTTTTATGGCGCCAATTCTTCTAATATCCATTCTAACTGAAGAATAAAATTTCAACGCATTTCCACCGGATGTTGTTTCAGGGTTTCCAAACATAACCCCAATTTTCATTCTAATTTGGTTTATAAAAATTACCATTGTGTTTGACTTAGCAACTGACCCAGTAATTTTTCTGAGTGCTTGACTCATTAATCTTGATTGTAAGCCTACATGATGATCTCCCATTTCACCTTCTAATTCTGCTTTAGGTGTTAAGGCTGCTACAGAGTCTACTACGAGTACTGAAACAGAACCTGATTTAATTAAAGTATCAGTTATTTCTAAAGCTTGCTCACCTGTGTCGGGTTGAGAAATTAGAAGTTCATCAGTTTTAACTCCTAGTTTTTTTGCATAAGCTGGGTCCATGGCGTGTTCTGCGTCTACAAAAGCACATATTCCACCAGCTTTTTGCGCTTCAGCTACTACTTGTAAAGCTAAGGTTGTTTTCCCTGATGACTCTGGGCCATAAATTTCTATTATTCTTCCTTTAGGTAATCCACCAATTCCTAGAGCCAAATCTAAGCTTAAAGATCCAGTTGAAATAGATTCTATGTCTAAAGCCTCTTGTTGACCAAGTCTCATAACCGAGCCTTTACCAAAGTTTTGATCGATTTGACTTATCGCAGCTTCCAAAGACTTGTTTTTTTCCTTAATTTCTTGGGCTTTTTTATTGTCTGATTTAACAACTTTTAAATTATTTTTTGTCATTTTATATCCTTTTTATTATTCGAATCGTTAATATAAATGTACACATTTTGTTCTTTTTATCAAGTGAATTAAAATTTACGATTTTCCTAGATATTAAGGAGTTTTAAAAGCCTGTAGGTCTAACCCTCCAACCTGGCTCAATAGGCGAAGTTTAGAGACTATAAAGTCCTTTTTCGCCTCTGCGTTAGAAATTCTCGCCTCTAAGAGCAAGCTTCTAGATTGAATAACCTCAAGAGTGGTTCTCGTATTTCCGGAATCATATTCTAAAGTTATGCCCTCATTTGCAATTTCTGCTGCTTTTAGCTGAGCTTCGGTTGAAGCCAAAACACTCTCTGCAGATTGAAAAAAAGACCAAGAAGTGGCAGTTTGAGTTTTAATCTCATTTTCTTTATCTTCTAATAATAAGGCGTTCTTCTCTTTTTTGTGTCTGAATTTTTTGATGGAGGAAAAATTTTTGCCCCCTTGAATGATTGGCCAAGTAACAGTTGCTTTTACAGTTTCTTGCTCATCCTCATCAACCGTAGCATTTAAGTCTTTATTCTCAGTTTTTGAATAATTAAGTGAAGCAGATGGAGAAAGTCTTGCTTTTTCAACATTAAGCTCTTTTTCTGAAATAGCCAAATTTATTCTAGCTATAGCCAAATTTGGATTATTAGAATTAGAAAATTCAAGAGCATCTTTTAAACTTTGCGGCATTATAAAAGAGACATCAAAATTAACATTTAAGTCCTTTGGAGCGGTAATCCTATTAATTCTTTCAAATTCAGCTATTGCTGAAACATACTCTGTATCTGCTTTTATAAAAGCTGCTTGAGCTCCAGCCAATGAGGACTCTGATTGAGCTAAATCAGTTAAGCTAATTTCTCCCTTTTGAAGCCTTGATCTATCTGACTCAACTTGACGTTCAAATAAATCGACATTTGCCAAATTAAACTCTTTACTTTTACTCTTAAAAATTAGGTCATAATACGTTGATACAGAGTTTAAAATAGTGTCTTGTTCAACCTGTTTAAATTCATTTTTGGCTTTTTCAAATTCAAGTCTTGATTTTTTAAGATTATTGTAGCCTTGGAAGCCCTGGAAAATTTTTTGATCTACTGAAATTTTTTTTGTTTCAGTATTTCTACTAGTATCTGCAGATCGATTACCTGACTGATTTATAATATTTGAGGTTTCTATACTTGTTTGAGATCCAGATATTGTAAGACTTGGTAAAAATTCACTTCTTGATATATTTTTATTTTGCTTTATTGCTTTTAAATTTTCACGTTCTGCATTTAGTTTAGGATTATTTTGTAATGCTGACTCAACAAAAAAAATAACATTATTATCAGCTAAAAGACCATTAAAATTGAATATTACAATTAGAATAATAATATACTTTTTCATTTAAAATTTTATTGATTTTATTTTATGATTTTTATCAATCATTATTACAGTGTCATTTTTTTTCAGGTCTTTTATCATATTTTTTGTCAGCCTTTCATAGAACATAATAAATCTTGTAATTTCATTGCTTGTCATAACTTTTTTTTTAAATTTAAACTTTAACTTTTTTTCTTGAAGCAATCTCCATTTTAAAACAAATCTAAAATTTGGAACTTTTAAATAGATTTTTTTATCTAATAAATTAAATATTTTTTTATAATTTGTTTTCAATTCATTATTTACTTTTTTCCTCCAAGTCAACTTAGTATCCTCATCTTTTTCAAGTATATTCATTGGTTTTTTCAATTCTTTAAATGTTTGAGGTTTTGCGCCCACACACCAACCTTCAAAAATTATAATATCTGGTTTTTTTTTAATTTTTTGCCAGAATTTGCTTTTCGATCTATCATCAATAGATTTGTCAAATTTAGGTATTTTTATTGAATGAAAATTTTTATTTAAAAGAATTTTAATTGTATTATAGAGCATTTTACTATCATGGGTACCTGGAACACCCCTTGTCATAAATAAAGGATGTATTGATTTAGATAATTTTTTTCTTTCAAATAAAGTTTTATAAAAATCATCAATCGAAAAACTTATTACGTTTAAATTAAAATTTGTATTAAGTATTATTTTTATAATTTGCGAAATTGTTGATTTACCAGATCCTTGGCTACCGGACAAACCAATTAAAATAGGTCTATTTTTTGTCTTGTAAATTTTGAAAAGTTTTAAGCAGAGAGGTAAATAAAAATTTTTTAATTGTTTTTTTTTATCATAAAATTTTTCTCCAATGGTCTCTTGTTTTTTAATAAATTTTAAATATCTTTTTGTTAAATTTGACATAGTCAAAATTTAAACTCTATTTCTTTTTATCTAATGGATGATTATTGCCATCAGCGACACTAATATTTTGTAAATTAAAAGTGTCAATTTCATCTATACAACCAAGATTAAAACCTGTCAGAGATGGATTTATTCTAGGGTGGTGATGAGTGTAAATTCCACAATTTGAACAGAAATAGTGTTTGGCTACTTTTGAGTGAAATTGATATATTTTTAATTTCTCCTTACCTTTAGTAATCCTGAAATCTTCATTTCTAACAATTGACATAATAGCTCCTTTTCTTTTGCAAATTGAACAATTACATCTAATTATTTTTTCTAACTTATTAGGAACTTTAATTTCTGCTTCTATATCGCCACAATGGCATTTAAGTTTTTTCATAAGAAATTATAACTCATTTTTTTGGACCAAAGTAATACTTATAAACATTGAAAATATTGGATTTTTAAATGTTCTTGTTTTGATTCTCTTTTGACTCTATTTCAGACTCAGATTTCAACTTTTTAGTGTGTTACTTTTTCAGTCTTAACAAGTTCATTATCCATATTTTTAAGTCTGGTTTCGTCTGATTGTTTTGCAATTAAATAAATCAGAATATTAAATATTACTATAAAAATTTGAAGTAACGAAGAAATTCCACCTATGTAGGGATGCAGATAAGTAAGTAAAACTAAAAATAAAGCTGATCTGATAAATACTCTCATTTTAAAAACTGCTATAATTGAAAAAGAATGGATTATTAATTTAATTAAAGGCATCTTAGATGGGCCAAAATATCTTTTGCCTCTAATACAATTTATATTTCCAAGTTTATTTATCTTATTTTTTAAAGTGCTTGAAAAACAATAAACTATAGTTGGATCCCTAATAATTATTTCTGCGTCTTTTTTTGTAATTAAACTAAAATTACCAAAGTTCATTAATTTTCCGGTAAATAAAAATGTTAGAATCTTATGTAAATTATATAGGATGGTGAATATTGGGCCTTCAGATCTTTTTACTCTTTTAGCAACTATAGAAATATTTTTAAGTTCATTTGCTTTATTTATAAGATCAGATATTTCAACAGGCCTGTCTTCGCCGTCTGCGTCCATTAAAATTAGACTTTCAAATTCATAATTATTTAAAGCGTATTTAATCCCATTAGCCAAGCTAATTGCATGGCCTTGATTTATTTTCATGTTTAATATTTCAACTGTATTAATGTGAGGCGGTAATTGTATTTCTGGAACTTTTTCACTAGAGCCATCATTCACAGCAATTAGTTTAAAAGATATATTCTTAAAATTCGATATAACTTTATCAATTTCTTTAATCAATTTTACAAATGACTCCCAGTCGTTGTAGACTGGTGTAATTATAACAATTTTTTTCACTTAGCTCCTATCATGCAAATTCCAATAGGTTTTATAGTACCATAAATTCCAGGGCAGAATTTTTTTAAAATCTTAGGGTTGCCGATATATATAACGCCTGTGTCCGAGGTTATTAAAGATAAATCGTTTTCAATAGTATTGTACCAAGTTGGTCTTGAACTAAGATGATAAGATAAATTACCTGCATACCATTCATCGCCAACTACAATTGAGATATTATTTGAAAAATTTTTATCCCATCTTCTTTGAACTAACTCTGATATTTCTCTGCCTGGGTAGTCTGTTCTTTTGAATTCATTTGAAAGAGATATAAATATATAACTTATTGGAGATAAAATAAATAATACAACAAAAACAGCTAAAAATTTTTTTAAATTATTTTTATTTAAATATTCTTTAAAAATTTGAATTAGAAGTACACCCAAAAATAAATAAAATGGTGTCATCCACATTGTTCTAATTTTTGCTCCCAATATAATTGAAGTTAAGAATATTAATATTATTGGAATTATATTTATCATTAATAAAAAATTGTTATCTTTTATTAAATAATTAAATTTGATTTTTTTGATTTTTATAAATGTAATTAGCATTACAAAAATTGGGATTAATATTCCTATCTGTTTTATCAAGAATAAGAATGGATTGTAAAAATGATTGATTAAGCTATCCTCTCCCATGCCTGTTCTGTTCAATGCATAGGTAATAGTTGTAAAATTGTTTTGAAATAACCAAATTATATGAGGTAGTAAAATTAATACAAATATTGCTCCGGGTATGAGTAATTTAATTTTAAAATTTTTTTTCTTTAAAATATTTAATATGAAGATAATTTTGACTGTCAAAATTAAATAGATAAAAAGATATTTTGTCAAAAAACCTATAGACATGAAAATACCTAATAATAATAAATCTGAAGTTTTTTCATAATTTATCGATTTCCAAGAATAAAAAACTACAAGTGCCCAAAAAGGTAGTTGACATACATTTACGTTAAACTCAGGTGAGGTAAAATTATAAAAAAATATGCCTTCAAGTAGTAAAACTGAACATAAAGAGTATAATTTATTATGAAAAATATAATTTGAAAATTTCCAAACGTAAATAAAAGCTACTATTATGCATAGTTGGCTTAACAAATAATAAGCCCAATCTTGATTTCCAAAGAAATTAAAAATTAGTTCTGTCATAAACGCGCTTACAGGAGGATGCTTTGAATATCCCCATGATAAGTTACTGCTCCAAGCTAAAGCTTCTATTGTATCAAGAGGTAAATTTATATTTGATATGGATGGAATTAATGTCCAAATTATTAAATGTGACAGTAAAAATATATAAAATAAAGTCGTATAATTATTTTTAATCAACATAATTGTTAAATTAATACAATTTTAAACCTATTGACACGCTTAAATTCAAATCTATACTCCCTCGAATTCGAAATGGTAAAAAAAACTAGTAATAAAAAATACACCCCAAGTCAAAAGGAAAAATATATGTGCGCAAAGCACAAAAAATTCTTCTCTGATCAACTAGTCAAGTGGAAAAAGGATATAATAAAAGCTAATAATCTAGGAAATCTTCTAAACTCTTCGGACGATAGTATGTCCTCCGCGGATATAGTCGATCAGGCTTCTTCGTATACAGATAAGTCTGTAGAAATGAAAGCTTTAAACCGAAGTAGAAAATTAATTGCAAAAATAGATATGGCTCTAAGACGTATTAAAGAAGGGACCTATGGTTTTTGTGAAGAATCGGGTGAACCTATTGGTTTAAAAAGATTGATGGCTAGACCAATTGCCACATTAACTATCGAAGCTCAAGAGAAGCATGAAAGAGACGAAAAAATATTTGTTGATGATTAAACTTTAGGTATTTCTTCACCTTTTTTAAGAAGATCGTAACCTTTTTTAACTTTATCACGAGAAGAAACTTCATTATACCATCTCAATAAATTTTTAAACTTTTTAAGACCGATATCATGCCATTCATGTCTCGCTATCCAGGGAAAAGTGGCAATATCAGCAATAGAATATTCATCATAAGCTAAATATTTTGAATTTTTTAATCTCATATCTAACTCTAAATAAATTCTTTCACAAATTTTAAAATATCTATCTTCTCCAAATTTACTTTTTCCAGGATTGTAGTGATGAAATTGGTGATGTTGACCTAACATTGGTCCAACATACGCCATTTGCCCAATTAGCCATTGATTTATAATAGTTCTATTCTTTTGATCATAGAATTTTCCACTTTTTTCAGCCAGATAAATTAATATAGCTCCAGATTCAAACAGGCTAATATTTTTTTCATGATCAATTATTACTGGAATTTTTCTAAATGGGCTTATTTTTTGAAAATCAGGTTTAAATTGCTCATTTTTATTTATATTAATTTTTGTAATTTTATATTCATAACCAATCTCTTCAAGCATAATAGTTATTTTTTTACCATTAGGAGTATTTGAAGTTAAAACTTCAATCATTTTTTTATGCCAAGTCTATCTTGAATTTCTTTAGATGAGGTGGTGAACTGAAATCTATATTTTTCGTTAGGCCGAGCTCTTTTAAAACACTCGACAGACGCCAAAGCAGCTTCATGAAAACCTGAGAGTATTAATTTTAGTTTTCCAGGGTAACTACAAATATCTCCAACCGCAAATATGCCTTGTTTGTTTGTTTGAAAGTTTTCAGTGTTGACCTGTATTTTTTTTTTGCTCATATTCAAACCCCATTCCACTATCGGGCCAAGTTGCATTATTAGACCAAAAAAGCCTAAAATTATATCTGTCTCAATTTTTTCAGTTTTCTCGTTATCATCTTTTATTTCAATGAATTTTAATACTTTTCCATCATTGACTGACTTTATCTGAAAAGGTGTTTTTATAAATATTTTTCCATCAGCTTTTAATTTTTCTAATTCATTAATTGTATGAGGTGAACCTCTAAAGTCATCACGTCTATGTATTAATGTTACTTTAGAAAATTTTGAAAGCTCTAAAGCCCAGTCTAAAGCTGAGTCCCCGCCCCCGAATATAGAAATTTTTTTATTTTTAAGTAATGTTTTATCATTTATTGAATAAAAAACTGATTTCTCCTCAAATTTAGTTAATTCTTTTAAAGGTAATTTTCTAGGTTCAAAAGATCCAACCCCTCCAGCAATAATTATATTTGGAGTAGTAAAAATTTTATTCTTATTTGTTTTTAATATCCAAATGCCTTTATCCTCTTTAATCTCTTGAACTCTTTCATTCAAATGAAAGTTTGAGCCAAAAGGTCTAATTTGTTTTAATAAATTGTCTGTTAAAGATTTTCCACTACACTCAGGAATAGCTGGGATATCATAAATAGGTTTGTCGGGATATAATTCTATACATTGACCGCCAGCTTTATCAAGATTATCAATTACCTCAGATTTTAATCCCTTTATACCAAGTTGATGAACAGCAAATAATCCTACTGGTCCAGCTCCAATTATAACTGCATCTGTTTTAATCATTATGTTTGCTTTTCCGGAGTTGTTACGATTAGTCCATTAATTTCATCGGAAACAATAATTTGACAACTTAATCTACTATTTTTGTTTGGTTTGTAAGCCATATCAATCATATCTTGTTCTGCTTCCTCTGCTTTTGGGAGTTTATTAAACCATGAATCTTCGACATAAACATGGCAGGTCGCACATGCCATTGATCCTCCACAATCAGCATCTATTCCAGGAACATTGTTTTGAATAGCTCCTTCCATAACTGTTAGTCCATTATCAACTTCAATTGTTTTTGAGTTTCCTTTTTGATCAATGTACGTAATTTTAGGCATTAAATGTAATATAAGTATATAAAGAAAAAGGGCAAGTATGCAAAACATACCCGCCCTTTTTAAAGTTTATGATCTAATTATCTAGATGCTAATCTTGTATTTTGCATCGCAGCTGCCCAAATCACAAGACCAAAAGCGATCTTATTGATAAAGTCAGCAAGGTTGTAAATAATGTTTAATGCATTCGCATCAACACCGCCAGTTAAATAACCGAATACATATCCTAATGGATATATAGCCCAACCGATTGTTACGATAATTCTCATCGCGCTAAACGCAGTTGACATAGCCTTGTTACCAGACTTAGCAGCTGCAGTTCCAGCTTCACCTGAGAATATTTCAAACAAGATGTAGATCCAT
>NZFE01000004.1 GCA_002689245.1 Candidatus Pelagibacter sp. | reverse complement strand
TCTTTGAACTGAACAATCTCTCTCGTGCAAATGAACAGTCCTATTTTTCCCAGCTAGAATTTGAACTTCTATATGTCTTGGATTTTGAAAAAATTTTTCAATATAAACCTCGTCATTTCCAAAAAATTTCTTTGCTTCTTGTTTAGCTGTTAAAAAAAGACTCTCAAATTCTTCTTGCTTATTAACAATTTTCATTCCCTTTCCGCCACCGCCGCCAGATGCTTTTATTAGAACAGGAAAACCTATTTTTTCACATATTTTTTTTGCTTCATTTATATCTTTAATACCACCTTCTGAGCCTTCAATTACTGGTAGACCATATTCTTTAGCAACCTTTTTAGCTTCAATTTTATCTCCCATCATTTTTATTAAATTAGATGAAGGGCCGATAAATTTTATATTATTTTCCTCTAATATTTTTGCAAACTCAAAATTTTCTGATAAAAAACCATAACCAGGATGGACGGCTTCGGCACCTGTGAGTTCAATTGCTGACATGATTGCAGGAATGTTTAAATAACTAAACGTTGGTTGATGAGGACCTACACAAATACTTTCATCAGCTAATCTTACGTGCATGCTATCCCTATCTACATCCGAATGAATAGCAACAGTTGAAATACCCCATTCTTTACAAGCTCTTATTATACGAACTGCTATTTCCCCTCTATTTGCTATAAGTATTTTTTTAAACATTAATTTAGACTATGGTCGCAATAGTCTGACCAAACTCTACAGGTTGACCATCTTCAACGCTAATTTCCTTAACAACTCCATCAAGCGGGCTTGGAACATGGTTCATAGTTTTCATTGCTTCAACAATCATAACTGTATCACCTTTTTTAATTTTCTGACCAATCTCTATAAATTTTTTTCCACCTGGTTCTGGAGCTAGGTATGCAGTGCCAATTATAGGCGAAGTAATTTTCTTAGAGTTATCAATTGAAATGTCGTCTTTTGTAGTTTTTTTTTCAATGCTAGGAACTACAGTTTCAAGATTTTTTGATATTCTAGATTTTGAAACTTTTACCTTAACATCTTTTTCAGTATATTCTATTTCTGTAAGATTAAATTCATCCAAATAATCATTTAACTCTTTAATAATATTTTTATTAATTCTCATTTTTTAAGATTTCATGCATAGAGTTTATGGCCAAAATATAGCCATTTATTCCGAGCCCACAAATTATACCAGTAACGACTGCGCTTATAAGCGATTTATGCCTAAAATCCTCTCTTTTATAAATATTTGATATATGAAGTTCTATAATAGGCTTTTTAAAAATACTTAATGCATCTCTAATAGCAACTGACGTATGACTGTATCCAGCAGCATTTATAATAATTCCATCATATATTTTGCGAGCATCTTGAATAATATTGACAATATCTCCCTCAACATTTGATTGTTTCATTTGTATATCAATATTTAAATCTTTTGCTTTTTTAAGACAAATTTCTTCAAGATATTTATAGTCCTTGCTACCATATTGAGTTTGTTCTCTTTCTCCTAATAGATTAAGATTAGGACCATTAATTATAATTAATTTACTCATTGAAACTTTATATTATATGAATAAAAAAAATAAAATAAAAATAGTAGTCAATGGTAAGCATTTAACTGTAAATTTAAAATTTTCTTTAAAAAATCTTATCGAAAAGTTAAAAACCCCAATTAATAAAGTAGCAATAGAATTAAATGAGGAAATAGTTGATAAAAAAAAATTAAATAAAATTTTTTTAAAAAATAGAGATAAAATAGAAATTGTACATTTTATAGGCGGTGGCTAGTGAAAATAGATATTTTAAAAATTGCAAATAAAAAATTTAAATCTAGACTTATTGTTGGTACTGGAAAATATAAAAGCATGAAAGAGTGTGCAAAAGCTATTAAAATTTCAGGTGCTGAAATTGTTACAGTTGCTGTAAGAAGAGTTAATATAGTAGATAAATCCAAACCATTACTTATGGATTATATTGATCCAAAAAAAATTACGTATTTGCCAAATACAGCTGGATGTTTTAATTCTAAAGATGCTTTAAGAACACTAAGGCTTGCAAGAGAAATTGGAGGATGGAAGTTAGTCAAGTTAGAAGTTTTAGGAGATAAAAAAAATTTATTCCCAGATATGATTGAAACTCTTAAATCTACAGAAGTTTTAACTAAAGAAGGATTTAAAGTAATGGTTTATTGTAATGATGATCCTCTCATGTGTAAAAGGTTAGAAAATTCTGGAGCTTCAGCTATTATGCCACTCGCAGCACCGATTGGTTCTGGCTTAGGAATTCAAAATAAAACAAATATTAAAATTTTAAGACATCAAACAAAGGTACCTTTAATAATAGATGCTGGAATTGGACAAGCCTCAGATGCAGTTGAGGCTATGGAATTGGGCTGTGATGCTGTGCTAATTAATACTGCAATTGCACAAGCTAAAAAACCTTTACAAATGGCAGAGGCAATGAAATATGGGGTAATTTCTGGACGAAAATCTTTTCTTTCAGGAAGGATTATTTCTAAATTTGCGGGATCTCCATCGACTCCTAAAAAAGGATTAATTTAATTTTTTTTCTTAAAAGTTTTTCGTTTTTTAAATTTTTTTCTTTTAAAATTAGATTTTATATTTTTTTTTAACTCTGGATTTTTTTCAGCTTTTGGCTCAATATTTTTCTGTAAATTTTCAATTTTTTCAACTTTCTCTAAAATTTTACCCGTTTTCGATTTAAACTCTATATTGTAATCTTGTAAACCCATTCCTTCACTAACAGTAAGGTTAATTTTGATCTTATTTTTCCTTTGAAAATAATTTAAATCTTCAGAAAAATACTTTTCCATATAACTCAATATTTTTTCATTGATATTGACATCTACTGTTTTTGCATTTGTTTCGAATATTTTTATTTCAATTAATTTAATTACTTTTAAAGCTAAAGTTTCGTTAGTTAATTTAATTGTCCATTTTATGTTACTTTCTCTTAATCTTTATCTAATACCTCAACATCTATATCCTCACTAATTACTGGATAAACCCAAACACTTGCAAAACTAGTATGTCTTCTAGCTCCTGAATCAAAAGGTGAAATTCTAACTAAACGATGAATTCCAGATTCTGATTTTAAAAAACCATATATATATTCTCCAGAAATTTTTATCACAGAAGACTTCACTCCAGCTTCATCTCCTTTATGCTCGCTAATTAATTCTACTTTATGACCTCGATTACCTGCCCATTTCATATACATTCTTCTTAACATTTCAGCCCAATCTTGACTTTCTGTGCCACCGGCTCCTGCGTGAAATTCTAGATAACTATCTAATCTATCATTTTCATTAGATAGGAAACATTTAATTTCTAGTTTTTTAAATTCTGTTTTCAAATCAGCAAACTTAAGAAGAGACTCTTGAATGAGTTGTTTGTCATTTTCATCCTTTGCTAATTTAAAAATATCGTATAATTCATTAATTTCATTCTCTGAGTGTTTTTGGGAATTTAATAAATTATCAAAACCTTTTTTTTCTTTTAATAATTTTTCAGCTTTTTTTCTGTCGTCCCAAAATTTTGGGTCTTCTATTAAGTTGTTCAGTTTATTTCTTTTTGACTCAATTTTTTGCGTTTCAAAGAAACTCCTTAATTCTTTGATTAATTTTAATTACTTCAGATTTAAATTTTTCGATTTCTTGTTCCATTAATAAAACTTTAAAATATTTTTTTTTAATATATTAGAATTATTTTTATAATTACTAATAATTACCTGATTTTCAATTTTTTCTTTTTTATAAGACTCAATAATTGTATTTTTTGAGCCAAAATCTGCTTTTTTTCCAGTCTCGGCGTCAATTAACATCATTTTAATTCCTTTAGCGATTTTAAAAGGCCTTGCATCATAATTATTTACTGCATTTTTTATGAATTCTTTAAATATTGGTAATGCTGTTTTAGAGCCAGTTTCATATTTTCCCAATCTTTTTGGATTATCATAACCAACATAAATTCCCACTACTAAATTCGATGTGAATCCTATGAACCATGTATCAGTATTGTTATTAGTTGTGCCTGTTTTTCCTGCTAGTTGTATATTTAAATCACGTAATCTTTTTCCAGTACCTCTTTGTATTACACCTTCCAATATCGAGGTCATTTGATAGGCGGTTTGTGGAGAAAAGATTTGTTTAAAATCACTTGTTACTATTGGTACACTATTACCTCGGAATGAAATTTTATCACAATTTACACATAACCTTTTTTCGTTATTAAAAATTGTATTTCCCTCACTGTCTTGAATTCTATCAATTATTGTTGGTGTAACTAATTTTCCACCATTTACAAATGAACAGTAGGCACTCGTGATTTTCAATAATGTGGTTTCTGCCGACCCTAAAGAGACTGATAATAATTCATCAGGATTATCATATATATTAAGTTTTTTTGAAAATTTTATAATCTTGTCTATTCCTAGGTCCTGTGAAATCCTTACGGTCATGAGGTTTCTAGATTTCTCAACACCAGTTCTTAATGTGGAAAGACCATAAAATTTTTTACCATAATTTTCAGGTTTCCACATTTTGAGATCTTCTCCTTGATCAAGAACGATTGGGGCATCCAAAATTAAAGAAGATGGAGTATAATTATTTTCTAACGCGAGAGCATATATAAAAGGTTTAAAAGCAGATCCAGGTTGCCTCTTTGCTTGTGAAACTCTATTAAATTCACTTTTTTTAAAACTGAAACCTCCCGTCATTGCTAACACTCGACCGCTATAAGGATCCATAACAACAATCCCACCATTGACGTTTGGTAGCTGTCTTAAACTAAATAATCCATCAGAAATTTTTTTAACATAAATTAGATCGTTAATTTTAAAAATTTGATCAAAATTTTTCCTTGTCCAATTAATATCCTCATAGTTTATAACACCATTTTCATTATTTGATGTTTGAATTACAGTCTCAAATTTATCTATTCTTTTTACAATTGCTATTTGCCAACCAATAGTTTTCTCTAAATTAAATTTATCTAAATTTTTATTCCAATCTTTATTCTCCCTATTATCTAAAGAACCACGCCACCCTTTTCTCTTATCATATTCTAAAAGCCCTTTTCTTAATGACACTGAAGCTAAATTTTGAAGTTCTAAATTAATTGGACTTTTTATATTAAATCCCTGTTTATGAACTTTTTCATATCCATAATCTTGAATTACTTTTTTCCTGATATCCTCGACAAAATATCTTGTATCTTCTAAAAAAATTCTTTTTCTTTTTTTTAAAATAATTTCTGAACTAATTAATTCATTATACTTTTTTTTTGAAATGTAAGTGTTCTCATGAAGATTTTTGATTACTAAATTTCTTCTATATTTAGCCAATTCTTTATTTTTATATGGATTATATTTACTGGGTGCTTTAGGTAATGCAGCCAGTAAGGCAGACTCTGAATAATTTAATTCTCCAATTGGTTTATCAAAATATCTAAGACTTGCAGATGCTATACCATAAGACCCCTCACCTAGATAAATTTGATTTAAATAAAGTTCTAATATTCTCTCTTTTGACAAAGCTCTTTCGATCCTAAATGCCAAAATTGCTTCTTTTATTTTTCTGTCTAGGCTTACTTCATTTGATAAAAGAAAATTTTTAGCCACCTGTTGAGTAATAGTAGAAGCTCCTTCAAGTCTGTTTGATTGCAATAAATTAAAAATATTATTTTTAATTGCTCTTATTACTCCTTTTGCATCAACTCCTGGGTGTTTAAAAAAATTTTTATCTTCTGATGACAGAAATGAATTAATTATTTTTTTTGGAATTGAATTGTAGGGAACAAATATTCTCTTTTCAGAGGAAAAATCACTTATTAATACTCCATTTCCTGAGTACACTTTGCTGGATACTGGAGGCTTGTAACTTTTTAAAAACTTATAATCTGGTAACTTATTTGAATAAATCCATAAGACTGAGAAAATTGATATAAACCCTACTAAAGAAAATAGTGTTAGAGCTATTAGAAGTCTTTTAATTAATTTATTCATTTTAGTTTAAATTATTGACTGAATTTGTTAAAGTTGTGGCACCGAATTTTATAAAACTAATATAATGAAAAATAATCAAACTTTATGTCCAAAATTTTATACATCGATGCATCGCATCCAAATGAAACAAGAGTTGTTCTTAAAAAAGATAATCATATTGAAGACTATGAATATGAAAGTGTAAACAACACATTAATAAAAAATAATATTTACCTAGGAAAAGTAAGTAGAGTAGAACCCTCTCTTCAAGCAGCATTTGTTGACTTTGGAAGAGAGAGACATGGGTTTTTATCTTTTAACGATATTCAGTCTGATTATTATCAACTTCCACAAAGTGATTTAGAAAAAATTAAAGAGGAGGAAGAAAAAGTAAGAGAAGAGCTATCGAAAGAAAGTGAAAATAACGAAAATCAAATTTTAGAGGGCAATGAAGAAATTAAAATAAATGATCCAGTTGAAAAACCAGAGGATGAAAATAAAGAAACTAAACTCACTGAAAAAAAATTTCCATCAAAAAGATATAAAATTCAAGAAGTAATAAAACCCAATCAAGTAATATTAGTACAAGTCTTAAAAGATGAAAGAGGTTTTAAAGGTGCAGCACTTAGTACTTTTATTAGTATTGCAGGAAAATATATTGTTCTAATGCCCAATACAGCCAAAGGTGGAGGTATTTCAAGAAAAATATTTAATCCAGGTGATAGAAAAAAAATAAGAAAAATACTAAATGAAATAGAAATACCAAAGGAAATGGGAATTATAGTTAGAACCGCTGGATCAAACAAAACCAAAAATGAGATAGAAGGTGATCTTAAAAATTTAATTACTGTATGGAACTCAATTAAAGATACTGCTCTAAATTCAATTGCTCCATCATTAATTCATCAGGAAAGTGACATTATCAAAAGAAGTATAAGAGACATGTATGATGATGAAACGCTTAGCATTTTAATCGAGGGTAACGAAGGGTATCAAAAGGCTAAAAATTACATGAAACTTATGATGCCAAAACAATTAAAAAAAATAAAAAAATTTAGAGAAAAAACTCCATTATTTTTTAAAGAAAATATAGAAAAAAAACTTTTTGAAATTTTTAAATCAGAGGTAAAACTTAGTTCAGGCGGTTATCTTGTTATAAATCCAACAGAAGCTTTGGTATCAATAGATATTAACTCTGGTAAGTCAATAAAGCAAAAAAATGTTGAAAGCACTGCACTGGATACTAACCTTGAAGCAGCAGAGGAGATTGCTAGACAAATAAAAATCAGAGATTTATCTGGTTTAATAATAATTGATTTTATAGATATGCTTAGTTTTAATAATCGCAAACAAGTAGAAAGAAGATTAAAAGAAAGATGTAGAAATGACAGAGCAAGGATTCAAATCGGAAGAATTAGTAATTTTGGATTACTTGAAATGTCAAGACAAAGATTAAGAGAAAGTAACATAAAATGGACAATTAAATTAACTAACGAAACTTTAGCTTTAAAAGTAATTAAATTAATTGAAATAAAAAT
>NZFE01000003.1 GCA_002689245.1 Candidatus Pelagibacter sp. | reverse complement strand
TTATTTTAAACATATAGTTAATTATTTATATAAATATAATATAAGTTTATACAATGAGTTTCTGTTTAATCATTCTTGCTGGAGGTAATAGCCATAGATTTAGGTCTAATATAGGCAAACCTTATCAAAAAATTGCTGGTAAATCATTAATTGAGATAAACATTGATAAAGCAAGAAAAATTAAAGCAATTAGAAAGATAGTTCTTGTATATAATAAAAAAGACTCCAAAAGAGTCAAATCGCTAAAACTAAGAAATATTAAATTGGTTTTAGGTGGAAAAAATAGACAGCAATCTGCTTTTAACGCGTTGAAATATTTAATCAAAAATAAAGGTGTCTCAAAAGTGTTGATACATGATGTAGCGCGACCTAATTTTTCGTTAAAATTACTCAATACAATAATATCTAAAATGAAAAGCTTTAAAGCTGTTGTCCCAAAAATTAAAGTAAATGATGCAGTAAAGCAAAAAATTGACTCGAGTTTAAGTGAGTATATTTTAGGAAAAAATAGAGATAATTTATTTCTAACTCAGACACCGCAAGCTTTTAAACTAAATGAAATATATCACTTGCACAAAGCTAATTCTGCTAAATATAAAGACGATGATATTTCTCTCTATATGGATCTTGATAAAGTAAAATTTATAGAAGGTGAAAAAAATAACTTTAAAGTAACAGATTGGTCAGATTTTGAAAATTTAAAAAATATCTACAGATCAAAACAAACCGTTGGAATTGGCTTTGATGTTCATAGGCTGGCTCCTAATAGAAAACTTTATTTGGCTGGACTAAAAATTAAATCAAAACTAGGTACACTTGGTCATTCGGATGGAGATCCTGTTCTTCATGCAATTACCGATGCTATTTTAGGTGCGTGTCAAATGGGTGACATTGGGCAAATGTTTTCAGATAAAAATAAAAAATTCAAAAATATAAGATCAACTATCCTATTAAAAACAGTTTTAGATCAAATAAAATTTAAGGGATATTTCGTAAATAACATAGATATAAATATAATCACTCAAACACCTAAAATAAAAAATTTAAAAAATAAAATGATTGAAAATATCGCTAAGATTTTGGAAATTTCAAAAGACCAAATAAACATAAAAGGAAAAACCACTGAAAAATTAGGTGTTATCGGAAAAGAAAAAGCAATAGCATGTGAAGTTATAGCGTCAGTAGTAAAATATGATTAAAACTTTTAATTATTTATTTGTTACTTTTTTTGGAATAGGAACAGTTAGATTTGCTCCTGGAACAATTACTTCTCTAATTACAACTGTTCTACTTTTTAGTTTATTTCACATTTTAAATATTTCTAATAATATAATTTTGTTATTCCTATTTTTAATTTTTTTATATTCTTTTTATGCTGTAGCTGATTATATAAAAGAAAATGAAAACAAAGATCCTAAAGAGGTTGTTATAGATGAGGTTATTGGCCAGTCTATTCCAATTTATTTATTTGAAATAGCTCATGGTTCAGAAAAAAATTCAGAAGAAGCAGTACTTTTTTACATTTATATTTTTTTATTATTTAGGTTTTTTGACATTAAGAAACCATTTCCAATAAATATTTTCGATAAAAATTATAAAAATAGTTTTGGTGTAATTATCGATGATGTTATTGCAGGTTTATATGTTGTTTTAACTTTAATTGTTTTTATGATTATCAAGTCAAGGTTTTTTACATGAGTTTAAATAAAAAAATAGTTTCTATTCTTAAAAAGAAAAAGCTTAAGCTATCTGTAGCTGAGTCTTGTACTGGTGGACTGCTCTCAAGTTCAATTACATCTGTTAGTGGTGCCTCTAAAATTTTTTTAATGGGTTTGGTTACTTACTCTAATCAAGCTAAAATAAATATCTTAAAAGTTCCCAAAAAAATTATTCAGAAACATGGTGCTGTCAGCGTTCAATGCTGCTTGTCTATGGTTAACAATTTAAACAAAATTAGTAAAAGTAAACTCTGTGTTTCTGTAACTGGTATCGCTGGTCCTAAAGGAGGATCTAAACAAAAACCAGTTGGGTTAGTTTATATTGGTGTAAGGAAAGACAAGATAGTTAAAGTAAATAGATATATATTTAAAAATCGAGGAAGAAATTACATTCAAAAAGCAACAGTAAATAAAGCTTTAAAATTAATTCATAATTTTCTCTAAAATTTGAGCTGTTAAAATATTTAATAAGAAGAAAATTGCTATTACGTCAATGTAAAGTAAAAAAAACTAATCTATTTCTAAATCTTCTTCTTCTAAGAATTTTAGGTTTATCGGGGCTAAAATCCTCTTTTTTATTTGATTTAAAATCGTATGAAAATTTCCAATAATTTGTATCTGTCTCGTTTGGATCTCCTGTATTAAAATATTTAATATACTCTACTAAATACCACCAAAAAATTATGAAGATAATTATTAGAGATATAGTGCCAATCATTACTTGTATAATTCTAAAGCTCTTTTTTCAAAAGCGTCTGCTATTTTACTTAAACCAAAATTGAAAGATCTTTTCATTATAGCATTTAGCAAATTATTTTTTAATTCAAAATCGATGTCAAATTTAAGTTGTGTAGAATTATTGATTTCTTTAAACTTCCACTCATTTTTTAAATGTGTAAGTGGACCATCAATATTTGTGACCAAAATTTTATCCTTTTCCTTATAGAAATGAACTAAACTTGTATAAGTCTCGTTAATAATGCTTTTACCCACTTTTAAATCTGCTTTTATCTCAATTAAGTCATTACTTTCTTTTCTTGAATGAACTTTGCCATTTAAACACCAAGGTACAAACTCAGGATATTTTTCAATATCAAGAACCATTTCAATCAATTGATTTTTTTTACATGGAATAATCTTTTTTATTGATGCGGATGACATTCAAGCTGTTTATTTCTTGCATCCTGTAATTTTTTAAAATCTTCATCAGCATGGTAAGAAGACCTTGTTAACGGTGACGAAGATACTAATAAAAAACCTTTAGTTTTTGCTATTCTCTCAAATTCTTTAAATTCGTCAGGAGTATAATAGCGAGACAAAGGATGGTGCTTTGGTGATGGTTGTAAGTATTGACCAATAGTAATAAAATCTACTTCGGCAGATCTTAAATCGTCCATTACTTGAAGTACTTCATTTTTATTCTCCCCTAAACCAACCATAATTCCGGATTTTGTAAAAATTTTTTTATTAAATTTTTTTGCATTTTTTAATAATTCTAACGAAGCAAAATAGCGAGCACCGGGTCTAACACTTATGTAAAGTCTAGGCACAGTCTCTATGTTGTGATTAAAAACATCTAAATCAGCTTCTAAAATTTTTTTGTATGACTCTCCTTTTCTTAAGAAATCTGGAGTTAAAACTTCGATAGATGTACCAGGATTTTTTTTTCGAGTAGCCTCAACTACTTTAAAGAAATGTTCTGATCCTCCATCAGCTAAGTCATCCCTATCAACAGATGTAATTACAACGTGTTTTAAACTTAAACTTTTAACAGCTTTTGCGATTTTAGCAGGTTCATAAATATCAAGTTCAGAGGGTTTTCCGGTTTTAACATCACAGAATGCGCATGCTCGTGTACACGTATCTCCCATAATCATAAAGGTAGCATGTTTTTTACTCCAACATTCTGTTATATTAGGACAATTGGCTTCCTGACAAACAGTAACCAAATTATTTTGATTAACAACTTGTTTAGTTTGAAAAAAAATTTGGGAATCAACAATCTTTGATCTTATCCAGTCTGGTTTTCTTTTAATTGGATTAAAAGGTTTATTTTTTTTTTTCTGGGTGTCTTTTATCTCTATCTATCATCTTAATTTAATAATTATTTCGTCTTTTTTTCCAAATTTTAATTTTTCTCTGTAAATCATATCTATATAATCAAAGTTTAAATTTGTGGATAAAAGTTTATTTTTCATATCAAATTTTGATAATTCTTTGGAAAGTTTTGCCTCTTTTTGCATTAAATTTTTTTTGTATTCTTTCCTTCTCGTAAAATGATACTAGCCCTCTTTCACCGCCGATTAAATTAGTTGCTATATAAAATGTAAGTAAAATATTTAATACCAGCAATTTCTTTAATTTAAAAAAATTAAAAAGTTTCATATTTAAATTTTAGCCATTTTTGAGTGTTTTCCAAGCTCCTCTTCTATCCTTAAAAGTCTATTATATTTAGCCACTCTTTCAGATCTAGCTAAAGAACCAGTCTTTATTTGTGAAGAATTTGTCGCAACGGCTAAATCAGCTATAAAAGTGTCCTCTGAGTCGCCTGATCTATGAGAAATTATAGTCGAAAAATTATTGTCTTGAGCAAGCTTAATAGTTTCTAATGTTTCACTCACAGTGCCTATTTGATTGGGTTTAATCAAAATAGAATTTGCTGATTTTTCTTTAATTCCTCTCTCTAATCTATTTTTATTTGTTACAAATAAATCATCGCCCACAATTTGAGCATTTGTTTTTTTAGTTAATTGTTTCCAACTTTCCCAATCATCTTCAAAAAAAGGATCTTCGATAGATTTTATAGGGTATTTTTTTGTAATATCTAAAAAATATTCGACATTTTTTGGTTTTTTTAATTCATTTGCGGCCACATCTAAACAAATTGAAAAATCTTTACCAGGTTTAAATCCTGATAAAGATATTGACTTTATAATTAGTTCGATAGCTTCTTCGTCCGAACCAAGAGATGGTGCAAAACCACCTTCATCACCTACGCTTGTAGATATATTTTTATCTTCTAGGTTTTTTTTTAAGTTTTGAATTACTAAGAAACACATTTGTATACATTCTTTAAAGCTATTAGCTCCGTCAGGTCTAATCATAAATTCCTGAATTTCTAATGAATTATTTGCATGTGCACCGCCATTAATTATATTCATTAAAGGAAAAGGCATAGAAAATATTGGATTATCTTTATTTTTAAGATATCTATAAATCTCTTTATTTGCTAATTTTGCTGAAGCTTTTAAATTTGCAATAGACACAGCCAATATAGCATTCGCACCAAGATTTGATTTATTATTTGTACCATCTAATTTTATTAACATTTCATCAATATCGATTTGATTGGTGGAGTCTTGATTTGTTAGAGATTTTGATATTTTACTATTGATATTATTTACTGCATCCAAAACACTTTTATTTAAGTAATCTTTGTTTTTATCTCTGAGTTCATGTGCCTCGTAACGACCAACTGATGCTCCAGATGGGACAATAGACCTTCCAATTAAACCATTTTCTAAAATGATTTCTGCCTCAACTGTTGGATTTCCTCTGCTATCAAAGACTTGTCTGCCTTTTACATATTTAATTTTAGACATTATTATTTAATTAGCTTATCGATTTCAGAAAGTTTTTTTAATAAACTTTTTAATTCTTTTATAGGAATCATATTTGGTCCATCTGATGGGGCGTTGTCCGGATCGTCGTGGGTTTCAATAAATATTGCTCCAACACCAACTGCGATTGCTGCTCGAGCAAGGTGAGGTACAAATTCTCTTTGGCCACCACTCTTCTCTCCCATTCCACCAGGTTGTTGAACAGAATGTGTTGCATCAAAAACAATTGGGAATCCAAATTTTGACATTATTGGTAAAGCTCTCATATCTGAAACTAGAGTATTATATCCAAAGCTTGCTCCTCTCTCAGTTATTAGAATATTTTTGTTTCCAGAGTCTTCTAATTTTTTTATGACGTTTGCCATATCCCAAGGTGCTAAGAATTGTCCTTTTTTTACATTAATTATTTTACCTGTTTTTGCTGCAGCTATTAATAAATCTGTTTGTCTGCATAAAAATGCGGGGATTTGTAAAACATCTACATGTTTTGATACTGCTACACACTGTTCGGCGGTATGAACATCAGTTAAAACAGGAACGGCTACTTCTTTTCTTATCTTATCAAAAATCGGAAGAGATTTTTCTAAACCTAAACCTCTTTTACCTTTGAGACTAGTTCTGTTGGCTTTATCAAATGACGTCTTATAAATAAGATTAATGCCTAATTCGCTAGTAATTTTTTTTAGTTCAGTTGAAATCTTCATAGCATGTGACTCGCTTTCTAGCTGACATGGACCTGCTATTAAAGTGAACGGTTTCTCATTTCCTATTTCGAAATTATTGCATTTTACTCTATGATTTATCATTTTTTTGAATTGTTTTTAGCTGCATTAATAAAAGATGAGAATAAAGGATGTGGTGCTAAAGGTCTAGATTTAAATTCAGGATGAAACTGAACGCCTATAAACCATGGATGGTCTTTTAATTCTATTATTTCTGGTAATTTATTGTCTGGTGACAAACCTGAAAAAATCATTCCTTTATTTTCAAAATCATTTTTAAAATTAATGTTAACTTCGTATCTATGTCGATGTCTCTCGTATATTTTCAATGATTTATAAATTTTACTTATCTTTGTGTCTTTTTTAAGTCTTGCTTCATAACTGCCTAGACGCATTGTTCCACCTAAGTTTTTATCAGTTCCCTTCATTAATTTTCCATCTTTCATCCATTCACTCATTAAACCAACAACTGAAGCTTTAGATTTTCCAAATTCACTTGATGTTGCTTTTTTTATATTTAGTTTATTTCTTGCAAATTCGATCACTGCCATTTGCATACCAAAACAAATACCTAGGAATGGTATTTTATTTTTTCTTGCATAATTTATCGCTGCTATTTTACCTTCAGTTCCTCTCTTACCAAATCCTCCAGGTATCAATATTCCGGAAACATTATTTAACAATTTTTTAATTTTATCTGCTTTTAAGTTATCTGACTCAATTCTAATAAGATTTACCTTTAAATTATTAGCAATTCCTCCATGTGTTAGTGCTTCGTCTAAAGATTTATAAGCATCCTTAAGCTCAACATATTTTCCAATAATAGCAATATCAACAATATTTTTTGTATTTAGTACTAGTTTTGTAATTTTTTTCCAAGGATTTAAATTAACTTTCTTTTTTGAATTAATTTTAAAAAACTTTATAACTCGTTCGTCTAACTTTTCCTTATTAAAACTTATTGGTGCTTCATAAATAGTCTTAACATCGACTGTTTCTATAACATCTTCAATAGATACATTGCAAAAAAGAGAAATTTTTTTTCTTTGATCCAAAGGAATCGATCTCTCAGATCTACAAATTATAATATCAGGTTGAATACCAATGCTTCTTAGTTCCTTAACGGAATGTTGAGTTGGTTTTGTTTTAATTTCATCTGACGCTTTCATATAAGGGACTAAAGTTAAATGAATAAATAAAGTGTTTTTTCTTCCTACTTCATTGGAAAACTGTCTAATCGCTTCTAAAAAAGGTAAGCTTTCAATATCACCGACTGTTCCACCTATTTCACATATAACAAAATCCTCTTCTGCAATATCATTATTTATAAATTCTTTAATTCTATTTGTAATATGTGGAATAACTTGAACAGTTTTTCCTAAATATTTTCCTTGTCTTTCTTTTTTTAACACATCGTTATAAATTTTACCTGTAGTTATATTGTCAGACTGTTTTGCTGTAATACCTGAAAATCTTTCATAATGTCCTAAATCTAAATCTGTTTCTGCACCATCATCAGTTACGTAAACCTCTCCATGTTGAAAAGGACTCATAGTTCCTGGGTCTATATTCAAATACGGATCTAATTTTCTAATTCTAACTTTATATCCTCTTGATTGTAATAAATAAGCTAGTGAAGCAGATGATAAACCTTTGCCCAAAGATGAGACCACGCCGCCAGTTACGAAAATATATCGCGCCATGGAAGTATGTTATACTGGATAATTGTGTTAAAAAAAAGTTTTTATTTATTAGATTCAGGTATTTGAGGAAGATCAGAGTCCCTTTCCTCTTCGAGTTCCAAAACCGATTGTGTCTTACGAATTTCATCCCTATTAATGGCAACTAATGCAATACTAAAAATTATAAACAATGATGCTATTATAGTAGTCAACTTGGTCAAAAAAGTCCCCACTGATCTTGAGGACGTGAAATTATCTTGTGAAACACCTAGTCCGAGAGCTCCACCCTCAGATCTCTGCAATAAAACAACAACCACTAAAACAATTGCTAGTATAATATTTATTACAACAATAATATTTTCCATGATGACTATCTATAGTAATTCTTTATTATATCAATAAATTTTTTAGAGGATTTTGATGCTCCCCCTATCAGAAATCCATCAATTTCTTTAATTCCTTTAAACAACTCTACATTTTTTTCGTCAACAGATCCACCATATAGCACTTCAGGACTTTTAGTTTTAAAAATATTTTTTAAAACTTTTTTAATATGTAAGCTTATTTTTTTTAATTCATCATGTGTGGGTATTTTACCACTGCCTATAGACCAAATTGGTTCATAGGCAACGATAATCTTGTTTTTATTAAATTTTTTTTCCAAAACCTTTGTTAATTGTCCTTTAAGCACACTTAAAGTCTTTTTATTTTTTTTTTTGTTTCTTATCTTCTCCTATACAAAAAATAACTTTTAAATTATTTTTTAAAGCAAATTTAATTTTATCTTTTAAAATTATATCAGAATCTCCCTCCTGCCTGTTATCTGAATGTCCTACTAATGTATATTCAGCACCAACTTTCTTTAACATGTAAGAACTTATTGCAGCAGTATTCGATGAGAATTGATCTTTTTGATAACAATTTTGTGATCCAATTTTTACTTTTTTTTTTTGAAATATTTGGAGAACGAATCTATTAGGGTATAAGGAGGTGTAATGATAACTTTGTAATTATTTCGATTTACATCTTTTGAATAAAATGAATTTATCCTATCAAGTATTCGTAAAGACTTAGGAATTCCAAACATTTTCCAATTTCCAATAAAATATTTCATTATATTTTTATATTGAGTTTGATCTATCTGAATTAATAATTTATTAGTTATTTAAAATAATAATATGTTAAATTCAATAAAAAAATATTCCAAGACCTTCTTTTTTAAAGTTCTAGTTGGAATAATTATATTGCCTTTTTTGTTTTGGGGCATGGGTGATGTATTTAGTGGAGGAAGTCAAAATGTAGTTGCTAAAATTGACTCTGATAAAGTAAGCTCTCGGGATTTTATAAATTATTTAAATGTTTTAAACTTAAGCGAACAAGAACGTAAAAATTTATCAAAAACAGATCTCATTAATAGGATTCTATCTGATTACATAGGAAAAAAAGTACTCGCTTTAGAACTTCAAGATTTAAATGTTTTGCTGGAAGACACATCTTTGAAGGAAATCATTTTAAATGACAAAACATTTTTCAAAGATAATAAATTTTCCAGAACTGAATACGAAAAATTTTTAATCTCCAACAGTCTGAGCGCTCCATTATTTGAGAATAATATCGCCGAGCAAGAAAAAAAAAGGCAGTTGTTAAGTTATTTATCTGGTGGAATTGAAATTCCTAAATTCCTTGTTCAGTATGAATTTAATAAAGAAAACCAAACAAAAAAAGTAGAGTTTATCAATCTTCAAAAATTCTATAACAAACCAGTTTCAGAAAAGAGAATTGGGGAAATCTATAATAAAAATTTAAGTTTTTACTCAGAAACTTTTAAAGACTTTAAGTTTGCAGAATTAACCCCATCAAATATAGTTGGTGAAAATGAATATAGTGAGAATTTTTTTAATAAAATTAATCAAATTGAAAATAAAATTTTAGATGGAATAGAATTTGAAAAAATAACATCAGATTATAATTTAAGTATCAATAATACTGGTCTAGTTAATATTGAAGGTAATACTAAAATAGGTAAAGAATTAGTTCAAAATTTTTTTAAACTTAAAAAAGAAAATACACCTGAGTTTTTAAATATAGATAAAAAGTATTATATAGTTGAATTGACAAAGATTTCACAAATACAAAAAGAAAAAAATAATAAAGATGTTAGGGAATCAATAATAGCTCAGATTAAAATAGAAAATAAAATTACAGAAAATAGTAAATTAGCAAAAGAGATATCTACTAAAAAGTTTACAAGGTCTGAAATGGATGCTTTTGCGAAAAAAAACAGTCTTGTGATTGAGTCCACAACTTTAACAAAAATAAAAGATAATCAGACTTTTAGTCCTGGAATTGTAAAAAGAATATTTGAAACGGATGATAAAAGTCTAAATTTGATAACAGATAATATGCTGAAGGATAATTTTATAATATATGTTAAAGAAACAAAACTACCTAAAATAAAAAAAGAAAATGAAGATTTTGATAATTTTAAATTAAAAGCAAAATTACGACTTGCTAACGACATTTACAATATTTATGACCTCAACTTGAATAGAAAATATAACGTTGAAATTAATAATAAAACTTTAAACCGTATTAAAAATTCCTTTTAATGAAAATAAACATTAATTTTCAAAATTTTAAAAAAAAACATTTATTAAAAAAGCACCAAGTCCTTTTTTATGAAAAAAAATGTCTAAATTATAGAAAGGTTGAAAACATTTTTAATATAATTTTATCAAAAAAAAATAGTTTTATATTTGAGTCTGTTGAAAAAGGAAAAAATAGAGGTAGGTACACTATAATTGGGTATAATCCAGATAAAATTTGGGATTTTAAAAAAGATTATTTAAATATTTTTAGTAATGACAATACAAAAAGAATTAAAGTTAATCCTTTAAAATATATTAATAATTTAACAAAAAATTTTAAAATGGATTTGCCAAAAAAAATCCCTTCGATGTCTTCAATGTTAGTGGGTTATTTTTCTTATGATATTATAAGGTACATTGAAAGAATTCCAGATAACTGCAAGGATGATCTTAAAATACCGGATGTAAGAATACTTAGGCCAAAAAATTTGGTTATTTACGATAATCTTAAAAAGAAAATTTTCTACATCTGCAATATATTCTCTGACACAAAAATTCCTAATTATTATGATGAATATGATAAAATTAAAAAAGAATTTGCTTCACTCGATTTTTATGAACAGATTTGTTTGACAAGAAAACTCTCATTTAAAGATAATAAGAATAAAGTCAAATCCAATTTAACAAAAAAACAGTTTAAAATAAAAGTTCTTAAAGCAAAAAAATATATAAAAAAGGGAGATATTTTTCAGGTTGTGCTGAGTCAAAGATTTGAGCGTAAGTTTGAAAAAAAACCAATAGAAATTTACAATCATTTAAGAAAATCTAATCCCTCTCCTTTTATGTTCTATTTTAATTTTAATGATTTTAAAATTTTGGGAAGTAGTCCAGAAATTTTAGTAAGATTAAGAAATAATTTCGTAACAGTAAGACCAATTGCTGGCACAAGACCAAGAGGAAGAAATACAAAACAGGACAAAAAATTTAAGAATGAATTAATAAATGATGAGAAAGAATTAGCTGAACATCTTATGTTATTAGACTTAGGTAGAAATGATGTTGGCAAAGTCTCAAAAATCGATACTGTAAAAGTTACTGAAAGCTTCAAAGTTGAAAAATATTCTCACGTAATGCATATTGTTTCAAATGTCATAGGAAAATTTAATAATAAAGTTTCAACTTTTGAAGCATTATTAGCAGGTTTTCCAGCAGGTACAGTAAGTGGAGCACCAAAGATAAGAGCAATGGAAATAATAGATGAATTAGAAAAAAATAGACGAAATTTATATGCAGGTGGAATAGGATATTTTACGCCTAATAATGAGTTTGATACCTGTATAGCTTTACGAACAGCTTTAATTAAAAATAATAAATTTTATGTACAAGCTGGAGCAGGAATAGTTGCTGATAGTAACCCTGAAAAAGAATTTGCTGAGACAGTTAACAAAGCTAAAGCTTTAATGAGAGCAGTCGATTAAATGAAAATATTACTTATAGATAATTATGATAGCTTTACTTATAATTTGTATCATTATATTTCTAAAATAAATAAAAAT
>NZFE01000006.1 GCA_002689245.1 Candidatus Pelagibacter sp. | reverse complement strand
TTTCAAATTTTTTTACTTTAAAAGGGGAAAACCAACTGTAATATAGATTTTCACCAGGTTGGTTTGAGGGTACCATTAAAAGGTTATCTCTTACTGTTAAAGTAGAAAATTCCTGAGATATTTGAAAAGTTCTTAATAGACCTTTATTGAATAGTTCATAAGGTTTCAGATTAGTTATATTTTCTCCATCTAAAAATATTTGTCCCGAAGATGGAGCTATCATGCCTGCAATTATATTAAATAGTGTTGTTTTACCCGCACCATTTGGGCCTATTAAACCTTTTATAGTACCTTTTTCAACAGTAAAGGATGTCCCATTTACTGCTAATAAACCACCAAATTTTTTGTAAATATTTTTTAAGAGTAACATTTGTTTTAGGCCTGACTTAAATTTATAAGTCAGGCCAATAATTATTTAGATTATCTTATTTGAACAGTGGTCATTTCGTTGTCTTTTACCAGAATTTCCCTATAACTTCCTGATGATTCTCCTTCACCAATCAAAGTTACATCTGTAGCACCAACATAATCAATATCACCACCCTGAGCTAGTATTTTTAAGGCTTTTGCTAGTTGACCAGGTAGAATTTTTTCACCAGGTGCATTAGCAATATCAAAAACTTTATCCTTAAATTTTTGACTTTCGCTACTTCCAGCTGCTTGCATCGCAAGTATTGTCATTGCAGCTGCATCATAGGAATAATCTGAGAATGGAGTAGCTTCAAAACCTGCTGCTTTAGCCATTTCTCCAAATAACTTAGAACCATCACTATCAGTTCCTGGTACTGTACCAATAGAACCATTCAAATCATCTCCAATGGCTTTTACTAAACTAGGTCCAATCATCCCATCTGGTAGAAAAAAGTGATCAAATGCACCAGAGTCAAGAGAGGCTTGTATAATACCTTTTCCTCCTTGATCAAGATATCCAGCAACTACAAGTATATCACCCCCTGCTTGTGCCAAAGCCGCAACTTCCGCACCATAATCTGCCTTACCATCTTCATGAGCAGCGACTATATTTACTTTACCTCCAGCGGCTTTAAAGTTATTTTCAATGCTATCAGCTAATCCTTTTCCGTAGTCATTATTTGTATAAGTCATTGCGATACTTTTATAACCCTTTTCTTTTAATAAATCTGCAATAACTTGTCCCTGCCTAGCATCCGAAGGCGAAGCTCTAAAAAAAAGTCCATTATCTTTCATATCACTAAGAGCAGGAGAAGTTGCTGATGGTGAAAATAATACTATACCTTTTGGCATTGCTACGTTTTGAAGCACTGAAATTGTAACACCAGAACAAAGTGCACCTACTATAGAACTCACTTTTTCAGAAGTTATAAGTCTTTCTGCAGCAGCTTGTGCTTCAGGTTTTTTCACACAGGTAGAGTCTGCTCTTACTGGAACTATTTTTGAACCATGTCCAGCATGTCTCAAAAACTCTCCAGAATCTGAGGCTTCTTTAAAAGCTAATTCAGCCCCATTGGCCATATTTGGAGCAAGAGATTCTGCTGGTCCAGTAAATCCAAGTAGAACTCCAATTTTAACTTCATCAGCTGTTAAAGGCGATGCCAATGCTATTATACTGATGAATGTAACAATAAGTCTTTTCATTTATGTCTCCCATTCGTTAAATAAGGTCTGCAAGGAATCAAGTTATATTATTTTATATCTAATTACAATTGAACCAATCTTAGAAATCAGAAATAATTAGCCAAATCCTTATTTTAATCTTAAAANAAAAGACAAATTTAAGTTTATAAAAATTTTTGGATTAAATTTTGCCAACCATAATATAAATCTTCAGATTCATTCTTTGTTATTTTTGGATTAAATCTTATATCTCTATCCCACTGTTTAGAAAAATTTTTAATATCCGGGTAAACATCAGCTTTAAATCCTGCTAACCAAGCAGCTCCCAAGGCCGTTGTTTCTAAAAAAACAGGTCGATCAACTGGTGCTTGTAAAATATTTGATAAATTTTGCATTGTCCAATCAGACGCTGACATTCCACCATCAACTCGCAGAATTAGATTTTCTTTTGATAAATTAAAATCTAAATACATAGCATTTATCAAATCAAGTGATTGATATGCTATGCTTTCTAGAGCTGCTTTTATAATTTCATTTTGCCCAGTATTTCTATTCAAACCAAAGATGGCTCCTCTTGCATTAGGTTTCCAATATGGTGCCCCTAGACCAGTAAATGCTGGAATGAAATAAAGTCTTTGTTCTTTATCTGCTTTTTCAGCTAAAAAGCTACTTTCATTAGCTGATTTCATAAATTTCATTTCATCCCTAAGCCATTGAACTACTGCTCCTGCAACAAATATTGAACCTTCGAGTGCATAAGTATTTTCATTATTTAACCTGTAAGCAATAGTTGTCAGCATATTGTTTTTACTATAAATAATCTCAGAACCAGTATTTAAAAGTGCAAAACATCCAGTTCCATATGTAGACTTAATCATCCCAGGATTAAAACATGCCTGACCAATAGTTGCTGCTTGTTGATCTCCAGCAACACCCAGAATGGGTATCGTTGAACCAAATATATTTTTATCAACTTCTCCAAAAAAATCTGATGAATCTAATACTTTAGGTAACATATTCGTTGGAATTTTCATTAAATTACAGATTTCTTCATCCCATTTATGATCTTTTATATTAAATAGCATAGTACGAGATGCATTAGTTGCATCGGTAACATGTGATTTTCCTCCAGTAAGTTTCCAAATTAAATATGTGTCAACTGTTCCAAAAATAATCTCACCATTTTTTGCTTTAGTAAAACCNTCTGGTATATTATTAAGNATCCAATGAAGTTTAGTTGAAGAAAANTAAGGGTCTAAAANCAGNCCAGTTTTATTTTTTATCATTTCTTCTAAGGATTGATCTTTAAGTATTTTACAAAAATCACTTGTTCTTCTATCTTGCCAGACAATTGCATTAGTTGGACATTTTCCAGTTTTGGAATCCCAAACAAGGGTTGTTTCNCTTTGATTNGCTATACCAATTGCANCAACCTTATCTGGAGTTAAATTTGATTTTTTTAAAACTTCTTTAAAGGNAGATACTGTTGTATTCCATAAGTCTTCTGGATCATGCTCAACCCAACCTGAANGNGGAAANTATTGTTTGAATTCTNTTTGAGAAATATTAACANTCTTCATATTTTGATCAAATAAAATACATCTGGTAGAAGTTGTTCCTTGATCGATTGATACAATGTAAGACATTTATTNACCTANTATATTGATTCTTTGAATTTAAATTCTTGATTCTATCCATTTTTTTAATTTATTTTTCTCAGTCTCANTAAATTTTAACCCAAGTTTAGTCCTTCTCCATAAAATATCATCCGCTGAATNTGCAAATTCATTCTTTAAAAGCCAGTTTACCTCTTTTTCTGTTAAAGAGTGACCAAACTCAATACCTAAATCTTTTTTGGATTTTACTTTTTTAAAAATTTGATCACTTAATGTTCCATAATATTTGATCAATCTATTAGCCCAATTTTTATCCAAAAAAGGATATTTNTTTTGCAAATTAATAATAAGTTTATCTTTTTCATTAATTAAAAAATCTCCCCCTGGAAGAGGTTTTTTCATAGTCCAGTNATCGCCCATTTTGGGAAAAACACTTTTTAACTTTAATAGTACATTTTCAGATAATTTTCTAAANGTCGTAAGTTTTCCACCATAAATTGTAAGTAATGGTAAATCATCTATATATTCTAAGTTTAAAACATAATCTCTTGTAATAGAGGACATATTNTTTTTATTTTGATTTTTTTTGTTGTAAAGTGGCCTTACTCCAGAAAAACTTGAAATTATATGNTCNGTTTTAAGATTAAAGCTAAAATAGTTATTGATAAAATTTAATAAGTATTTTTTTTCTTCGTCTGAACATTTGGGGGNTGAGTTTATGTTTTGATGAAAAACCTCTGTTGTACCAATAAGACTAAACTCATCTTGAAAAGGAATAATGAAAATAATTCTGCCATCTTTACCTGTTANAAAAAAAGCTAGATTGTGATCAAATAATTTATCAACTACTAAATGACTACCTTTTACTAATTTAGTGGAATAAGTATCTTTCAAATCGACATATTCATTAATATTNTCAACCCAAGGNCCAGAAGCATTGATAATNCATTTACANAAATGTTCATGAATCTCACCTTTATTATTTTTTGTGATGACATTCCATAATTTTCCTTTTTTTGAAAAGTTAATTACTTTTGTATGTGTAAGAATATTTGCCCCATTTTTTTTGGCATCAACTGCATTTAAAATAACNAACCTAGAATCTTCAACCCAGCAATCTGAATAAATNTANGCTTTTTTAAATTTAGATTTTAAAAATAAACTTAAGCTTGAATTTTGAAGTCTNATTGATTTGGTTCTTGGTAAGATAGAATTTCCTGCAATATAATCATAAATAAATAATCCACATCTTATAAAAAAATTATTTATTCTAAGACGCTCTAAAGGAATAATAAAACGCATAGGCCAACAAATATGAGGCATTATTTTAAGCAAAACATCACGCTCTTTTAAAGATTCCTTAACTAATTTAAAGTCAAAATACTTTAAATATCTTAAACCACCATGGATTAGTTTTGTTGACGCTGATGAGGTACCACTTGCAAGATCATTCATTTCTGCCAAACAAACATTCAGACCTCTACCAGAAGCATCTCTTGCAATACCACAACCATTTATTCCTCCCCCAATTATGAAAATATCATATATCAAATTTTTTTTAGACAATTAATTAGCTCATATGTGTTTTATCAAATTTGATTAAGGATTATAAATTTTATTTATGGAGAACAAGCTTTAATCGAACTTTATAATATAAAATAATGATTTAATGTTGAATTTTATATAAATTTAGATAATTAGGTAAATATAACTATTTTAAAGTCATTGATTATAAAAATTGCTGTTATTGGTGCAGGTTTAGCAGGAAAACAACATATCAATACAATCTTAAAAAATAAAAATTGTGAGTTAGGCCTAATAGTTGACCCTAGCCAAGAAGCTTATGAAATTTCAAGAAAACTAAATATTCAATATTTCTCTAGTATTCAATCAGCACTTGATAAAGCTAAGCCAGATGGAACAATAATTTGTACGCCTAATTCAGACCATAAAGAACATGCAGAATTATTTTTAAACAAAAAATACCGGTTCTTATTGAAAAACCATTATCATCAGATATTGAAAGTGCTTTGGAAATAGTTATGCATGCAAAAAAACAAAATGTTCAAATCTTAACTGGACATCACAGAAGACATAATAAAATTAAAAAAAAAGTTAAGGAAAAAATAAAATTAGGAGATTTAGGTAAAATTGTAGCTACTCAAGCAACTTTCTGGTTATTTAAACCTGATAATTATTTTAATTCTTGGAGAAAATCTTTAGCTGGTGGTCCAGTTTTAATTAATTTAGTTCATGATATTGATCTAATGCGTTATTTAATTGGGGATATAGAATGTGTTCAAAGTTTTCATTCCAATTCCGTTAGAGGTGGTAATACAGAAGATACTGCCGTGTAATATTAAAGTTTAAAAATGGAGCATTGGGAACTTTATCAATATCCGACGCTATTATAAGCCCGTGGAGTTGGGAACTCACATCCAAGGAAAATCCTATTTATCCCTTTCAAAAGGAACCTTGTTATTGGATAGGAGGAACACATGGTTCTTTGGAGATACCACAAACAAAAGTTTGGAAAAGTATTAAAATAGAAGCTGGTGGGAACCTATTACCAGTTATGAAGACAAATTAGATAAATCCCAAAATAATCCCTTAAATGAACAATTAAATAATTTTTTAGGTGTTATTGAAAAAAAAGAAGATCCTATCTGCTCAGGAATAGATGGCTTAAATACACTGGCAGTTATTGAAGAAATTAAATTAGATGCTAAAACAAGAAAAGTAGTTAAGACAGAAAAATTTATGAAATAAAAACTAAAAATTAGCATAAAAATTCAAAAATAGATAATATGGTTCATTATGAATGATCAAATTTTAAATATTATTCAAATTTTATTTGCCGATATAATTTTATCTGGTGATAATGCATTAATAATAGGAATGGTAGCTTCTGGTCTTTCACCTGAACTAAGAAGAAAGGCATTTATATTAGGAATAGCATTAGCGGCTTTTTTTAGAATATTTTTTGCTATTATAGCAACTTATTTAATAGAGATACCTGGTATTTTATTTTTTGGAGGGTTGCTTTTATATTTTGTATGTTGGAGATTTTATAAAGAATTAAGACAAACTGTAAGAGATAGTTACAAAACTGATACTGACAATCAAAAAGTATCAAACAATGAAAATAAAAAATTAATAAATGCCCTTCTTACAATTACCATAGCCGATATATCTATGTCTATTGATAATGTACTTGCAGTGGCAGCTATTGCTAGGGAAGACAGAGTTCTTCTTATTTTTGGTCTAGTACTTGCGATAGTTTTTATGGCATTTTTTGCAACAATAATTATGAAAATCCTTACAAAATATAAATGGGTTTCATGGCTTGGTTTATTATTTTTAATATATCTATCAACAGAAATGGTTATTGACGGATTTCCTGGATTTTATGAACTTTTAAAATAGAAAAAATGTAAGTTTTTTTTATAAACTAATTATCAATATTTATATATATAACATCTTCAATAACTTTTACTTCATAAGTTTTTAAGTCNTCACATGCAGGNGANCTGACTGCTTTACCNGTCTTATAGTTGAACTGACCATTATGCATTGGACATTCGATAATNTCATCCATAACAAGGCCATCNTCAAGATGAANATGCTCATGAGTACAAATACCGTCAGTACAAAAAAATTCTTCATTTGGGCTACAATAAATAGCGAATGTTTTATTTTCNAAATCAAAGCGAATTAAATCTTCCACTTCNATTTCTTCTTTTTTACAAACNTTTATCCAATTNACCATTATAGACCTANAAATTANATTTATTTNTTTATTTGAAATNTGAAAGATATACTNTTTTTTTANTTTTTAAAATTACTCAATNTTTTCNTTGATTTAATACCTTCCCTCCAAACAATAATTAGNCCAGCACCTACAATACCTAANATCCCAGGGAATAATTTATCAAATGGCCATTCTGAAAANAAAATCCAACCAAGTGCAAAAGCAATAGGTAGTCCAAAATATTCAAATGGTGCAATTAAACTTGGTTCTGTTAACCTATANCCCCAAATCAAAAAAATTACNCCNGTTCCCCCTGTAAAACCNATNATTGCTAATANAAACAAATCATAAAAAGAGCTNATATAACTAAAAGANAATGAAAATCCACAAATGAAAATTGCTGCTATTAAAGTAGTTGATTGTGTATAAAGTTGNATATTGNTTGTATGAACTTCTTTTGGAAAGAGTTTTACTAGAACACTGGATAAAGCNTATCCAAAAGCAGCNCCAAGGGGAAGTAAAGCGTAAATTGAAAAAATATCTGAACCTGGTCTTACAATTATTACTATTCCTAAAAANCCTAATAAAACGGCAGACCATCTCCAATAACCAACTGCATTCCCAAGTATTGGAACCGATAGTGCAGTTAAGAAAATTGGTGTAGAAAATACAAGAGTGGCTGCTGTTGCATACTCTAAGTTCATAATTGATAAATAAAAGCANCNTTGNGCAAATACTATGCNNAGTCCTCGCCCTATGGAAATTAATTTATGATTAAAATTAAAGGTATTTTTTTTAGCTNTAAAATTGTAAGCAATAAATAAGTATANAAGNAANGGAAATANACCAAAAAAATTTCTTGCAACTGCGTACTGCATTACTGAATATTTATCATTCATTGATTTAATAATNATNCCCATAATATCCAATAAAAAAATTCCAATAAANACANAAATNATNGCTTTTTCTAAAGAACTAAGNCTNTTTTNTTTCANAATAAANAAATTAATCATNNTTTCTATTTAAAGGTAAAAATTAAATTTTTGAACAATATTATATAAATTTTATATTTTATGATTTATTATCAATTTTTAAAATATAAAATAAAATTTTTTAAAAAAATGAAAAAAGATCTAAAAAATTTTAACGAACCCTATTGGTGGAAACATGCAAAACCGAAATTAATCGACGATTTAGAATGGGAACAAACTTCTGATGTTGTAATAGTTGGAGCTGGCTATACAGGTTTAAGTGCAGCATTAGAACTTTTAAAATCAGGTCTTAAGGTAGTTATCATTGATTCTGAAATACCTGGGTATGGTGCTTCCAGCAGAAATGGTGGGATAACCAGTGGAAAAATAAAACCCAGTATTAAAGAATTAATATCTAAATTTGGTTTAGAATTAGCTAAAAAAATGATAGAAGAAGGGGAAACTGCCAGACAAGACTTGTACGATTTTATTAGAAAAGAAAAAATTGATTGTGACTTAAAAATAAATGGAATGTTTATAGGTGCATTAAGCAAAAAAAGCCATGAAAACCAAAAAAAAGATGATGATTTTAATTCAGAATATCTAGGAATAGAAAATCGTATAGTTGAAAAAAAAGATGTATCAAAGTTTATAAGTAGTAAAAAATATGTAGGAGGTATTTTTGATAAAAAAATAGGATCTATTCACCCTGCAAAACTTGTAATATCAATGACAAAAATGGTTAGAAAAAGTGGTGGTTATATTTTTAACAAAACTACTTTTAAAAATTGTGAAAAAAGCGGTGACCTTTTTCATATTTTGACAAATAGAGGTTTAGTAAAATCTAAACACCTAATTATTGCCACAAATGCCTACACCGATAAAAATTTACCTTGGTTGAGAAAAAAACTAATACCAGTAATTTCAGAAATGATTTCTACATCTGAAATAGGAAATAACAGAGTAAATAGCCTAATGCCCAAATTAAGTACTTTTGGGGAGGCTTTGAATTTATTTCATTATTTTAGACCGTCTCCAGATGGAAAAAGAATTTTAATTGGTGGGAGAAGAGTACAGTATAATAATGAAGACCCAACTAAAAAACTTATGTATGGCCTATTAGAGATTTTTCCTGAATTAAAGGAAATCGAAATATCAAATCACTGGTATGGTTATGTAACTTTTCCATTTGATCAAATACCTAAATTGGTCATACATAATGGTATTATATATGCTGCAGGATACTGTGGTTCTGGAACAGTTTGGTCAAGATGGTTTGGTAAAAAAGCAGCAGAAATAATTTTAAATTTTGAACAAAAAAGTGCTTTTTATAATATTCCTTTTAAGAAAATACCCTTTTATAATGGATATCCATGGTTTGTTCCTATAGCAATAGAGTATTTCAAAATTCAAGATTGGTGGATTAATTCAAAAGAATAAAATTTTGGAATTTTTTTGAATATTACTAAAAAAATCAAAAAAAAAATTCATTAATATTGATAATTTACATATAGTTGCATATCTTATTAATCTAAGTTTAATTTTTAATGGTGATATAATGTCAGCTCTTTTAGATACAGTAGATCCAGATGGATTATTAGAATATTCAGTTGTTTTCACAGATCGTTCTCTTAATCATATGTCAAAGAAATTCCAAGGTGTAATGAATGACCTATCATCCATTTTAAAAGAAGTTTATAATACTGATGGGGTTGCATTAGTACCTGGTGGTGGAACTTATGGAATGGAAGCTGTAGCAAGACAAGTTGCCGTAAATAAGCACGCACTGGTTATAAGAAATGGATATTTTTCGTATAGATGGAGCCAAATATTTGAAAGCGGTAATTTTACAAAAAAAACTACTGTAATAAAAGCCCGGCAGATAGGAAACGAAGAAACTTCTCCCTTTGCACCTGCTCCAATAGATGAAATTATCACTAAAATACATGAAACAAAACCTGATGTAGTTTTTGCTCCACATGTAGAAACTTCTGCAGGTGTCCTTTTGCCCAAGGCTTATTTAGAATCTATTTCTAAAGCTGCCCATGACGTGGGTGCTATTTTTGTATTAGATTGTATTGCATCAGGATGTGCCTGGGTTGATATGAAAGCTACTGGTGTTGATATCTTAATTTCTGCACCACAAAAAGGTTGGTCATCTACACCCTCAGCAGGTGTTGTGATGTTAAGTGAACGCGCAATAGAAGTAGTTGAAAATTCAAATTCTAATAGTTTTGCTATAGATTTAAAAAAATGGTTTTCTATTATGAAAACATATGAGAATGGAGGGCATGCATACCACACTACAATGCCTACAGATTCTCTAACTCATTTTAGAGATACTATGCTTGAAACAAAAGAATACGGTTTTGACAAGTTATACAAAAATCAGTGGGAACTTGGAAATAGAGTGAGAGATCTCTTGAAGTCAAAAAACATAAAATCAGTCGCAGCAGATGGGTTTAGGGCACCTGGAGTTGTTGTAAGTTATACTAATGATGAAAATGTTCATAACGGAATTAAATTTAAAGAATTAGGGATGCAGATTGCTGCTGGTGTCCCACTAATGTGTGACGAACCAAAAAATTTCCAAACATTCAGGATTGGCTTATTTGGTTTAGATAAACTTTATGATGTAGATAAAAGTTTAGATAAACTAAAAAAAGCTTTTGATCGTGTATTATAAATTATTCTATTTCTAATAAAAAAAGTGTTATAATCATTAAAAATTTACTTTTGATAGGAATTTTTAGTGAATGCAATTGATGTTGTTATTGTAGGTGCCGGTATTATAGGTTGTTCAACTGCTTATGAACTTTCAAAATTAGGCCTAAATATTGAAGTAATAGAAAAACATGAACCAGGTGCAATGGGATCTGGATGGACCTTAGCAGGAGTAAGGCAATCTGGCCGTCATGATGCAGAAATACCTTTAGCAAAGTATTCAGTAAAAGTATGGTCGGATCTCAATGACATATTAGATTGTGAAACTAATTATAAACAAGAAGGTAATTTAAGGTTAGCAAGAAATAATTATGAAGATAAAATAATAAAAAAACTTGTAGAAGAACAACAAAAAAAAGGATTAGAGATCGAATATCTTAATAACTCAAAAGATATTCAAGAAATTTGTCCATCTCTTTCATCAAAAATTTTTTCTGCTTCTTACTGTCCGACAGATGGTCATGCAGACCCTATTGATACTCTTAGAGCTTATGAAAAAGCTGCAAAGAAAAATGGTGTTATTTTTTCTAATAATGAAGAGGTTTTAAAAATCTCTTCAAAAAAAAATAAAATTAATTCTATAACAACAACTAAAAGAAAAATTTATCCTAAATATTGTATTTTAGCTAATGGAATTTTTTGTAATAAAATATTGGAAAGTGTTGAAAAGAAAATTCCACTTGAAATACCTATTGTTACAGTGATTCAAACTGAAATAACTTCTAAAATTTTAAAACCTGTAATTGGCGTAGCAAATGCTAGCCTAGCTATGCGACAGGAAAATAACGGTTGTTTTAGAATTAGTAGTGGATTTCAAGAGTGTACAGGAAACCTTAAGTTAAAAAATGGTATGCCATATGTTGAAACAACCTTAAATGAAATCCAAAATACAATATCACAATCTATAGATATTATTCCTGAATTGAAAAACTCTAGTTTAAAATCTTTTTGGGGAGGGCTAATCGATCTTACCCCAGATGCCCTACCAGTAATAGATAATGTAATTGAATGTGAAGGTCTTATTATAGCTTGTGGGTTTTCGGGACATGGTTTTGGAATTGCACCAGCAGTAAGCAATATAATCTCTGAACTTGTTTTAAATAAAAAAACTAAATTACCAATCGATTCATTTTCTCTAAATAGATTCCAAAATTATATTTTTTCAAAAAAAGAAAAAAGTGATTTAACACTACATGGTTGATATAAAAAAAAATAACTTTTATTTTATACTAAAGGTTTCTGTAGGAAATAAATTATGATTAAAACCCCCTATCTTTTATTTTTGGGAGATGCACCCGATCAACTTGCTGCTAAGGTAGCTCAAGGTATACGAGATTGGCGACCTGATATAAGTATTGGCCAAATAAAATTACCTGGTTGTAAGGCTGATTTAAATTTAAAAAATTATACGCTAGAAGAAGCAAAAGAAAATGGTGCAAAAACTCTGATTATAGGAGTAGCTAATAGGGGTGGAAAATTTTCTGATAGTTGGAAAAAAACTTTATGTCATGCTTTAGAGCTTAAATTCGATATTGCTTCTGGTTTACACAATTTATTGTCAAACGAAAAAGACCTTTTGAATTTATCAGAAGTTAATGAATGTAATTTAATTGATGTTAGAATACCAAAAGAACAATTTCCCATTGGTAATGGTAAAAAAAGAACTGGTAAAAGATGTTTGACCATAGGAACAGATTGTTCTGTTGGAAAGATGTATTCTTCTTTAGCTATAGAAAAAGAAATGCGTTCTAGAGAAATGAAAGTTAGTTTTAGAGCTACTGGTCAAACAGGTATATTAATATCGGGGAGAGGGATTCCTTTAGATGCAATAGTTGCGGATTTTATGGCGGGTTCTGTAGAAACATTATCTCCAGATAATGATGATGATCATTGGGATATAATAGAAGGTCAAGGTTCTCTTTTTCATGTATCTTATTCAGGTGTTACAATGGCTTTAATACACGGTGGTCAACCAGATCATATAATTTTATGCCATGAACCAACTAGAGCTCATATGAGAGGATTACCACATTATGATTTACCAACTTTAGAAGCTCTATACGAGATAGCTCTGCCACTTGCAAAAATAAGTAATCCTAATTGTAAAATTTCAGGAATTTGTATCAATACAAAAAATATGGAACGTTTAGAAGGTGAAAATTTAAAAAATCAAATTGAACAAGCTTTTAAATTGCCAACTGTTGATCCATTTATTGACGGTACAAAAAAAATTGTGGATAGATTAATTCAAGAATAAATTAGGAAATATTTTGCTTTTACATATAGATCAAAATTCATTTGAATTAAAAAAAAAATTTACCATCTCAAGGGGATCTAGGAATTCAGCAGAAGTTTTAACTGTATCTATTAGAGATAGAGAATTTATTGGATTAGGTGAATGTGTTCCTTATAAAAGATATGGTGAGAGTCTAGAAAGCGTTTCAAAAGACATATTATCTGTTCCTTTACCAGTTAATAATCAAGATTTGCAAAAAATTTTAAAACCTGGTGCCGCTAGAAATGCTTTAGATTGTGCCCTATGGGATTTAAAATCTAAAAAAGAGGGTAAACCTGTATGGAACCTTCTAAATTTAAAAAAACCCAAACCTACTATTACGGCTTACACAATTTCTTTATCAACTCCAGAAAAAATGATGCTAGAGGCTAAATCAAAAAGTAATTATCCTATTTTAAAAGTTAAACTTGGTGGCCAATCAGATGAAAAATGTATTAAAGCAGTACGAGAAGGTTCTCCCAATGCTAGAATTATTGTAGATGCAAATGAAGGATGGACAATAGAAAGTTATAATTATTTAGTCCCTATTTTTAAAATTATTGGTGTTGAGCTGATTGAACAACCCTTTCCTTCGAATAAAGATTATCTACTAAAAAAACTGGACAGACAAATACCAATTTGTGCTGATGAAAGTTGTCACGACTTGAACAGTCTAAAGAAATTAATTGGCCTTTATGATTTTATAAATATAAAGCTTGATAAAACAGGGGGGTTAACTGAAGCAATTAAACTGTTAAAGACTGCAAAAAAAAATGGTTTTAAAATAATGCTTGGATGTATGGTTGGAAGTTCTCTTGCAATGGCACCTGCTCTATTATTATCAAGTATGAGTGATATTGTTGATTTAGATGGTCCACTTTTACTAAAGAAAGATAGAAAACCTTCCATAAGATATGATAATTTTTTGGCTTTTCCAGTTACAAATGATTTATGGGGTTCTTAAAATTAAGGATTAATAATTTCATTCATACCAGTTAAGAATTGAAGCACTTCCTCTTCCGTATTATAATGACACATAGAAACTCTAACGCAATTTTTTAAACCCAGTGGTTCTAAAATATTACCAGAATAATGATCAGATTTTCTTATATGAGTTCTTACTCCCTTATCATTTAATTCTTTAACAATAATTTCAGAAGATAAATCTGGAAAAGAAAAAGAAACTAAACCTTCTCTAAGCTCATTTTCAACACCTCCGATAATATGTATGTTTGGATAATTGGACAGTCCTTTAATATTATCTTTTCCAAATAACATTGTATTAACGAGATGATTTTCTTGTTTATGAATAAACTTTGACGCATTTAAAAATTTTTCATGTCTAGTATTTTCAATTACTGAAAATTTTGAACCTAACCACTCNAAATATTCTACTACATCCGAAAANGTTGCGTAAGAACCTACATCTCTTGTACCTAATTCCCAAATCTCCTCNGGCCCATTGATTANGTTTTCATGGGGTAATTTTCTTAATCTGTCAGACANCCAAGCAAGTCCATAACCATGNCGGGAAAAAACTTTATAAGGAGAAATAACATAACCATCAATATTATAATTGCTTATATTTATATCTCCATGAGCTGCNTGTTGAATACCATCAACAATTATAAAACAATCTGGATTTTTATCTTTTATTCCATTAGTAAGATTTTCAATATCTACTCCTATTCCAGTAACTGGTGAAGTATGTACAAGAGTCGCTACAACTATACTACTATCGATTTGATCAAGATATTTATCTATATCTATTGTACCGGTTTTGTTACAGTGAGGGACTAAAGTCAATTTCTTAGAAGCTATCTTGGACCACTTTGTTGTGGCTGATCTAGAAGCTGGATGCTCNAGAGTGCTTCCTACTATAGATCCATTACCACTTGATAAAATTGCTGTTCTAATAAGTCTGAAAAGCAATTCTGTCCCACTTTCTCCAATCAAAACAGAACCACTTTTAGTATTAAAAAAATCTAAAGTATTTAATTTAGAATCATTTATAATTTTCATTATGGAAGAAGATGCCATGTTATCTCTTCCTTGGTTATCAGGTAAGGCAGCCATGAGNGCAGAGCGATCAGCCACAGCTTTTAAAGTTAATGAACCTCCTGCATTCTCAAAGAAAATTCTCTTCCCTGNATAAGGACATTTATCAACATGACAAAACTTTTCCCTTATCTCTTTTAATAATTCTTTTTCAATCATATTCTCTGCCAAAAATTTATTAATAATAATATTGAAATATGGACTATCTTTTAAATGACAATAGACTATTTCGCGTGTATTTTAAATAAGAAAATGATTTAAGAAAGGCAATAAAATGCAAAAGTTAAATAATCAATCTGACTGGATTGAAAGAGCAAAGGTAGTTCTACCTGCAGGAGGATTTGGTAATTTTGATTCTTCGGTATTTATAAGAGAAGGCAGAGGTTCTAGGATATGGGATCAAGATGGGAACGAGTATGTAGACTATCTTATTGGATCTGGGCCTATGTTGATAGGACATAGTAATCCTGAGGTTGAAGAAGCTGTTCTATCTCAAATTTCAAAAGGAACTACTTTTTTTGCTAATAATACTTTTGGTGTTGAACTAGCTGAAGAGATTTGTAATAGCGTAAAATGTGCAGAACAAATTCGCTACGTATCAACAGGTGGTGAAGCAGATATGTATGCAATGAGACTAGCTCGTGCTTATTCAGGAAGAAGTAAAATTCTTAAATTTGAGGGAGGTTATCACGGAATGTGTTCTGAAGCACAAATGAGCTTAGCTCCTACTAAACTAAGTAATTTTCCTCAAGCAGTACCTGACAGTGCTGGTATTCCAGAGAGTGTAAAATCGGAAGTTTTGGTTGCCCCATTCAATGATATTGAATTTATTGAAAATTTTTTAATGCAACAGAATTCTGACATTGCAGGAATAATTGTAGAACCTTTACAAAGGTTAATTCCTCCAATCAAAAACTTTCTGCCTACCCTTAGAAAATTATGCGATAAATACAATATTCTACTTATTTTTGATGAAGTTGTAACAGGTTATCGATTTTCTTATGGAGGTGCGCAAGAATATTATGGCGTTACGCCAGATATATGTACTTTAGGAAAAATAATAGGAGGTGGTTTTCCATTAGCTGCTATAGCTGGCAAAAAAGAAATTATGGCTCATTTTGATAAAGAGAAAGTTGGTAATCAAGGATTTCTAATGCAGATTGGTACCTTGTCAGGGAATCCTATTGCATCCGTTGCAGGTCTAAAAACCTTAGAAATATTAAAACGTCCTGGAAGTTATGAAAAATTAAGGAAAAATGGGCAAAGAATAATGGATTTTGCAGCAAAAAAACTTAATGATAGTAATATTGATTTTAAAATAGTTGGGGATCAAACACTTTTTGAAATTATGTTTTTAAATGAGAAAATTTTAAACTATAGAGATGTCCAGAAAAATGATCAAAAAATATATTCAAAATTTAATAAATTACTTAGAGATAATGGAGTTTTCAAACCCATTGGAAAAATGTACATTTCTCTATCGTTGACGGAAGAAGATTTTTCTCAAACAGAACTTGCACTTGAAAAAGCTTCATCTGAACTTAGAAATTAATCTAGATAATTAAAAGCAGATACGATCCAAGTGGAAAAATTAAATTCTACACCATTTGAGGTATCATATTTAGAGTAAGATTTTTTTAATGCTTCTTTAACTTTTCTTTGAGTATATTCGTCAGCGTTTTCAAAAGGAACAGACATAGGTCCCATTCTACTTAAAAACTCAGCAGTAATATTTACTGTTTCTCCAACTATAATATTTTGATTATGATTTTTAATTGTTATATTTTTCCAACCAGACTTAATTAAAATCTCTTCTATATATTCACTATCCTCAAAGGCAAAAGGACCTGGCTCTTTTGGATTCGCATTAGGAGGTAGTTCCAGAAAGTTACTAGCAATATTGGAAGATAGAGCAATCCAGTCATTTTCTTCTCTTTTACGCCAACAAATAAAAGTCAAACGTCCTTTATTTTTTAAACTTTTTTTTATATTTTTAAATGCAACAATAGGATCTTCGAAAAACATAATTCCAAACCTACTGAATATAGCATCATAACTTTTGGTTAAAAATTGAAAATTTTGAGCATCGGCAAGAATGAAATTTATATTATTTGTTCTTTCAATATTTGATTGTTTTTTGGCAAAATTGAGGATGGGTTCTGAAATATCCAAACCTGTGATCAAACCACTTTCTCCTACTAACTTTGATAATTTTTGGGTCGTAGCGCCTGTTCCACATCCTACATCAAGTATTTTTTCTCCATCTTTAGGTTCAAGAATTTTAATAGCCTGATCTCCAAGAGGATTTAACATTTTATCAATGTTTTTTTCTAAAGA
>NZFE01000023.1 GCA_002689245.1 Candidatus Pelagibacter sp. | reverse complement strand
ATATTATAGCTAAAATGATATTTAAAAGTTTTGAAGTAGAAAATAATATAGAAAAAATCTTGAAATTTAAGTTTATAATTCTATTTTTTACGAAAATAATTTTATCGATCGACTTATTTAAAATTTTATCTTTAATTTTATTATTTTTTTTGCAAAGATTCTCAATTGTAATTTGATCAAAATCTTTCTCTATTTCAATTATATCTCTTGTTCTTCCGTTAATTTGTATAGCCATTTTTATTTTTTCTTTCAAAATTAAACTATTATCAACTTGAGGCCAATCTTTAATATCCTTTTCACCCAACATCTCAAGACATTCATAGGACATATGAGGGGTAAAGGGTATAAGAATTTTCATAAGTTTAATTAAATTAAATTTCAAACATTTAGCTGAAATGTCTTTTTCAAGACAATCATTAAATAAATTATAAATCTCATAAACATTTGCTACCACTACGTTTAAATTAAAATTATTAATAGATTTTGTAATCTTGTTTACATATGAATTTATTTTTAAGTCAAAATCTTTATCTAAAGAATCTTTTTTAGAAGACTTTTTATTAACAATGTTGCAGAGATTATAAATCTTTTGTAGAAATTTATATGCAGCATTTACACCTTGATTAGACCACTGAATGTCTTTTTCCGGGGGACTATCGGAAAGTATAAACCATCTAACTGCATCTGCGCCATAAGACTTGATCATGCTCTCCGGATCTATAACATTTTTTTTTGACTTAGACATAGATTCTGAAGGACCGACTTTTACTTCTGTCTTATCAGATATTTTAAAAAATTTTCCGTTAGAATTTTTTTCAACCTCTGATGGTTTAAGCCATTTTCCATCTTTATCTTTATAGGTTTCGTGACAAACCATTCCTTGAGTAAATAGACCCTTAAAAGGCTCGTATATTTTAATTTTACTGTTGTTTTTTTTTAATGCCCTCATAAAGAATCTTGAGTAAAGCAAGTGTAATATTGCGTGTTCTATTCCTCCTATATACTGATCAACTGGCATCCAATAGTTTACCTTTTTTACATCAAAGGGCTCTGATTTAATTTCAGGTGAGCAAAATCTTAAAAAATACCAAGATGAATCTACGAAAGTGTCTAAGGTATCCGTTTCTCTAATTGCAGGCTTTCCTGTCTTCTTATGAAAAGTATTTTTCCAATTTTTGTGATACTCAAGCGGGTTTCCACTTTGATTTAAATTGATATCTTCTGGTAGTTTTACAGGTAATTCGCTTTTATCCACTGGCACTATAGAACCATCTTCTAAATGTATCATTGGTATCGGACAACCCCAGTATCTTTGTCTTGATATTCCCCAGTCTTTCAATCTAAAAGTAATTTTTTTCTCTCCAATTTTTAACTTTTCAATCTCTTTAATAATTTTCGATTTAGCCTGCTCTACATTCAAGCCATTTAAAAAATAAGAATTAATCATTTTTCCATCACCCAGATAAGCTTCTGATAATTTATCAAAATTCTTAGGCTTTGAAGGGTTGTCAGAAACTACTTCTTTTACTTCCAAATTATATTTTTTTGCAAAGTCTAAATCTCTTTGATCATGAGCGGGACAACCAAATATTGCTCCAGTTCCGTAATCCATTAAGATAAAATTAGCAACATAAACAGGCAATTTTTTTCCTTTAATAAATGGATGGGTTGCGAATAATTTTGTGTTAAAGCCGATTTTTTCGGCATTTGCTAAAGCTTCTTCTGTAGTTCCAACTTTAAGACATTCATTTTTAAATTTATTATAATTTTGATCATTTACAAAATTTTTACAGATAGGATGATCAACTGAAACGGCCAAAAAAGATGCCCCAAATATTGTATCTGGACGAGTAGTGAAAATATTAATCTTTTGATTGCCCCTATCAATATCAAATTTTATTTCACAACCTGTAGACTTGCCTATCCAATTCTTTTGCATAATCTTAACTTTTTCAGGCCAATTTTTTAATTCATCTAATCCTTTCAACAAGTCCTCAGAAAATCTTGTAATATCAAAAAACCATTGGGAGAGTTTTTTACGTTCAACTACAGCCCCAGATCGCCAACCTCTTCCATTTACAACCTGTTCATTTGCTAAAACTGTTTGTTCTTCTGGATCCCAATTAACATAATTTTCTTTTCTTTTGACAAATCCTTTATTGTAAAAATCAATAAATATTTCTTGTTGATGCTTGTAATATTTTTCATCACATGTAGATACCTCTAAATCCCAATCAATTGATAAGCCCATGAGCTTAAGCTGCCGTTTCATTTCTGATATATTTTTTTTAGTCCACTCTTTTGGATGTAAATTATTTTCTTTAGCAGCATTTTCAGCAGGCAAACCAAAAGCATCCCAACCCATTGGATGTAATACGTTATATCCGTTCAGGAATTTAAATCTGGCAATAACATCCCCAATTGTATAATTTCTTACATGTCCCATATGAATTTTTCCTGAGGGATAAGGAAACATTTCTAAACAATAAAACTTTTTTGCACTTTTTTTATTATAAAGTTTTTCCCTTTCAAATGAAGATTGCCATTTTTTTTCAATTGCTTGAAAATTAAGTCTTTCCATAATATTTTTTTATTTTTTAAGTTGTCTTTCCAAAATGGTTGCCTCTCTTAAAATTGATGCAACAAGCTCTTCTTGTATTCTTGATTTAAATATTTCAACATTACATGTTTGATTAACAGAGCACTTTTTACTATGAACAGTAACTTTGATACTGTTTGTTTGTATCGTATTAGATAAGAATCTTACTGTAATTTTTAGTGCTTGATTTTTATTTGAGTTATCTGTGTACCAATCTGAGATAATAACTCCACCTGAATAATCTACAGTGCTAAGAGGTAAAAAATCTAGAACATCCAAAGTAGCTCTCCACATTGGATTAGATGTGCTAAATTCATAATTAGTTGACCCTCTGGCCCCTCTAATTGCATTTCCAAGGCCAACCCCTCTACCTTCTTTAACATTTTGTTTTGCTCTTTCAGGGCCTGAGATTGGAACCTTCCTTGTGTCGACTTTTTTAAATCCTCCACAAGATGTTAATGATGAAAAAAGAATAAAACAGGCAATAATTTTGATAAAATTTCTCATTTTTTGGATCTTAGAACATTTAATAGCATTGTTTGCTCAAAATCCAATGAAAATAGGGTAAATAGGGCCTTTTATGGGTGTGATATATTTAACACACTTAACTAGAATTTGTTTGTTTTTAATAAGTTTTCGTACAATTCAACCACAAAAAAGCGGATAAATGGGGCGTTAATTATAATTAACGTTTTTAACAAAGGAGAAACAAATGAATAAATTAACAAAAATAATGTTCTCTGTTTTGACTTCAGTAGCTCTTGCTACATCAGCTTTTGCTGGTGAGTTCGCAGTAACTGGTGGTGCTAAGGCAACTTACACTATCATGGGTCAAGATAGTACAACAGGAACGCATGCTTCTGGAAAAGGTATTGGTATATCCAATGAATTTTCATTAAAAGCATCAGGCGAACTTGACAACGGTATGACATGGTCATATGCGCAAGATATTGATAACGCTACAGTACAGGACGATGCTTCAATAGCAATCGGAACTGACTATGGTTCAATCAAAATTTGTGTATCTGAGTGTGGATTATCTACTAAGTACAGTTTTGATAACTCTGCTTACGGCGTAGGTTCTGATACAGGTTACGGTGGTGGTTCTACATCTTCAGGTTCAAGTGCTAACACTATGCAGTATGGAAAGAACATCAATTCATACAACAACGTTCAGTATCATACACCAGCAGATCTATTACCATTAGGTATTACTTTCAAAGCAGCAATGACACCAGGTAGAGCAGGTGGAACAGCAAACGACTCTGTTCACTCTACAACAGGTGTAACGCACAATGGTTCTATGAAACAGTACGCATTAACTATGGCACCAATCGATGGCTTAACACTAAGTGGTTCGTATTACACATTTGGTGACTTAGGTAGCCAAGATGATAGACAGACACAAGAAGGTGGTTCACTATCAGCGAATTACTCAATTGGACAAGTGTCAGTTGGATATGGTGAAACAATTCATGCACCGAAACAACAAATGGTTGTTTCTGACATGAAAGCATCAGATCTAACAATGCATTACGAAAACAGTGCATATTCAGTTGGTTTTGCTGTAAATGACAATCTTTCTATTTCTTACACAGAAGAAAACTCTGACAAGAGAATTAAACAGAAGAGTACAAAAGGTGTAAAAACTGATAATAGCGTAGAGATGGAAATAACTACGATCGATGTAGCGTATACAATTGGTGGAGCAACATTAGGAGTTTCAAATTCAGAAACATCTAATGACAGTTACACAAAAAATACTGATACAACAGAGACGATCTTAGCATTAACTCTTGCGTTCTAATTAGTTAATAGTAAAAAATTAAAAAAGCCGGTTAATTATTTTAGCCGGCTTTTTTTTTATAGCTGTCAAACAGGCGAATGAATTTGATTTTACAGTATTTATTTTACAGAGATTTGTTTCGTTAATTCCTCCAAGAGGAACTAATTCGACCCTGTTTCTAAGAGAGATTAAATTAAATCTCGGTACCCCTAAATAGCCTTTTTTATATTTGTAATTAGTTTTAAAAAGTCTTGAAAATATCATTATTTTACATCCTTGTATTAATTTAATATTTATTTCTTTTTGATTATGCGCTGACCCAATAATATCAAAACCTTTTTTTGAAAAACTATTTAAAAGTAAATTTTTATTATGAGCAGATATATACAATCCATCTGCGCTTAATTTTGTTAATAAACCTACATTATTTGCTATATAAAAGCCTACTCGTTTTTTCTTACAGTTCATCCTAAATTTTTTAAGCTCATCTAAATTTTCTTCAATATTTTGATTTCTATAGATTATGTTAAATTTATTCCTAATTTTAATTAAATTTAAATTGAAATCTCTAGTATTTTCTAAAAATAAGTAGTATTTTTTTTTAATTATTAACATATGAATATAATAACCAATTTAGAGAAAATAAAACAAGAAATTAAAAATAACACTGCATCAAAAGCGGTCGAAATCATAGCTGTAAGCAAAACTTTTCCTATTAGTCATATTATGCCATTAGTAAATAGTGGTCATAGGCATTTTGGTGAAAATAAAGTGCAGGAAGCAGAAAAAAAATGGAATGAAGTTAAAAAATCGGTCAAAGATTTAAAATTACATATGATTGGGAGATTACAATCTAATAAAGCAAAAAAAGCTATTGAGCTTTTTGATTACATACACTCTTTAGATAGCGAAAAATTAGCAAATGAACTTAGTAAAAGACAGAAGGAGAAGGGAAAAAACTTAGGCTATTTTATTCAACTTAACTTAGGTTCAGAAGATCAAAAAGGTGGCTTAGAAATTAAAGATTTAAAAAGTTTCCATGATCACTGCGTTAATAAACTAAATTTATTAGTACTAGGTCTTATGGCTATACCACCAAATGACGAGAGTCCTGAAAAATATTTTGAAAAAATATCTGAATTAAATCGACAATATGATTTTAATTTCTTAAGCTTAGGAATGTCTAACGATTATTTGACGGCTATAAAATATGGTTCCTCCCATGTGAGAATTGGAAGTTCTATCTTTGGAGCTCGAAGTTAAAGAATATTCAAAAAAGTGTTTTTATCTAAAATTTTTAATAATTTTATAAGGTCAACCTTTGATATTGCAACACAACCTGAAGTAGGAGAGTAGTTTTTTTTCGCAATGTGTAAAAAAATTGCACTACCTCTATTTTTTTTTATTGGTTTTAAATTGTAATCTATAACGATAATAATATCGTAGATACTATCTTTAAGATATAATTTTTCAGCCCTGTATTTAAAAGGAAATTTTATAAATTTATTATAAAGATTTGATTTTACATCATCGCACCACCCAAAGTTTTCTTTTATAGGAATAAGTTTTAACTTTGTGGAAATTTTTTTGATCCTTTCCTTTCTATAAAAAATATATTTTAATTTAAAGCGTCCTCTTGGTGTACATTTATCCCCTTCAAATTTTTTATTTGTAATTCCTCTTTTACCAATTGCACATTTTGCCTTATAGTCCTTTAGATAGATAAATTTTTTTTTTAATATTATGTCCATTATAGACAAAAAAAATATCATTTTAGCATTTGGAAATAAAGAATTTAATAATTCTTTGATAGAGCTAAAAGATCATTTTAATTTTAATCTACAAGTAATCGATAATTTAAAAGATATTAAAAACCTTAAAAACTATAATGGATTAATAATTCATGAGGATGCGTTAAGTGAAAATGGTATTAAAGAGATATTAAAAAACAAAAATGTTAATAAAATTATTTTTTATAGTTCAAAAAAATTAAATGGTTTGGAAAATATTGAAAGATTATCTTTACCAACTTCTGTAGATCAGATCAATAAGATTATAATTAATAATATTGTAAAAAAAGAATTTAAAGATAACTCTTCTTTAAAGATTAATAATTATAAGTTAGATAAAAATTTGAGGAGACTATTTAAGGATGAACTATCATTAGAACTTACTGAAAAAGAAATAGAATTAATAGAATTACTTTATAAAAAAACTTTTGTAAAAAAAAAAGAAATTTTATCTAACATTTGGAAGTATTCAGAAGATGCTGATACTCATACAGTAGAAACTCATATTTACAGACTTAGAAAAAAAATTAAAGACGTGTTTAAAGATGAAATGTTTATTAAAAATGAAAAAAAAGGTTATACAATTTGAAAAAAAGAAATAAATTTGCTAAAGACTTGATGACTTTAAAATATCGAACAAGAATTGTTAAACCAAAAAAGGGCAAAGGTAGTTTTAAAAGAAAAAAAAAGAATAAGTATTCAGTATAAAATTTATTATTATAATCTTGCTCCAACTTGTTGAATAATTTTAGATGAAAGATCTGTTCCCTTTTCCAAACTTTCCTTCAAAGATAATTTATTTACATACCCATGTAAAAAACCAGCGGCGAATAAATCTCCTGCACCTGTTAAATCCTTAATTTTTAAATTTTTTCTTGCTTTACATTCCACCACTTGATCACCTTTGATTGCCACAGCACCTTTGTCACCTCGAGTTATTACTACTAGTTTTTTAATTTTTTTAGAAAATGTAATGACATCTTCAAAGTTTTTAACTCCTATTAAAGCGGAAATTTCTTGTTCATTAGCAAAAGTAATATTTAATTTATTCTGGACCAAATCTAAAAAATAGGATTTATGTCTTTCAACACAAAATAAATCGGAAAGAGACATGGCGGAATTAGAAGAATTACTTATTGCCTTATTAAAAGCTTTTTGTGGATCACCTTTGTCCCACAAGTATCCTTCAAGAAAAGTAATTTCACTTTGTTTAACTATTTTTTCGTCAATATCCTTTTCACTTATTTTTCCTGCTGTACCAAGAAAAGTACACATCGTTCTCTCTGAATCTGGAGTAATTAAAATTAAACAAGTTCCAGTAGGTAACTCCTCTGATTTAATATTATAGTGATATTGAACTTTTTCTTTTTCAAGTCCCTCTGAATATTTTCTGCCTAAATCATCATTATTAACCTTACCAATGAAACCCACCTTATTTCCAAGTTGAGACAGCCCAACAATAGAGTTTGCTACTGAGCCACCAGATATAGTCTTCTCAATATTTAAATTTTGTAGAAGTTTGTTGAATTCATTTTCTTCAACGAGCTTCATCGTGCTTTTAGTAAGCCCATTCGCACTCAAGAAGTTATTATCGATCTTACATATAACATCAACGATTGCATTTCCTATACCTAAAATTTTCATATCAAGCTTTTTTTGCAATAAATTTCTTTTTTCTATTTGGGTAGCAGCTTTTACAAATTTTGCAAGACAATCCATAGCAATCTCTTGCTTTACAATACTCTCTGCCAAACCAGATAATTTGAAGATGAAGTCTATTCCAACTTTTTTTTGGAAATATAGCTTTTAAATCTTTTTCTGTTTGCACAACATTTTTACCATTAGTCAATCCCCATCTTTGAGCAAGTCGGTGAATATGGGTATCTACGGGGAATGCTGGATAACCGAAGCCTTGGGACATTACAACGCTTGCAGTTTTATGCCCGACACCAGGAAGCTGCTCAAGTTGCTCGTAGGTTTGTGGTACTTTACTTTTATATTTTTCAACTAAAGTTTTTGAGAGATAGTAAATACTTTTAGACTTAACTCTAAAAATTCCAATTTTTTTAATTAATTGTTCGATTTTTTTTCTTCCAAGTTTAACAAAATGTTTTGGGTGATTATATTTAGGGTAAATATTCTTGGTAACATTATTAACATTTACATCGGTGCATTGTGCAGAAAGTAATACAGAAATAAGAAGAGTGAAAGTGTTTCTATAACTTAGGGGGATAGGAACCTTAGGATAGGTATTATTTAATATTCTTTGAATAATTTTAGATTTCTTCTTTTTGTTCACTTAAAGTTTAAAAGATCTCTCATAGAATAGAGACCTGGTTTTTTTTTCATCAGCCACTTAGAAGCAGTCAATGCACCTTCAGAATACAAAGCCCTGTCAAAAGACTCATGATTAAGGGTTACAATTTCTTTACCACTTGAGAATCTCACCTCATGTTCCCCAACAACATTACCTTTTCGTATTGAGTTAAAATTAATCTTTTTTCCGTAGGGAAATGTTTTTTTATTTAAATATTTTTTTCCTATCAAACTATAAAAGTTTTTATTTTTTCCGTCAGCTATACCTTTGCTCAACATTAAAGCTGTTCCGGAAGGATGATCTACTTTGTTTTTATGATGAACCTCATAAATTTTAGTAAGAAATTTATTACTTAAAGATTTGGAAGCTATCTCAGTTAAATAAATTAGAAGATTTACGCCTAAACTCATATTGCCAGCTTTTAGAATTGGTATTTTTCTAGAATATTTTTTTATTAAATTCTCTTCTTTTTTAGAAAAGCCAGTAGTACCGATTACTATTCTTTTCTTTAATTTTGAGGCAATTTTTAAAACTTGTAAAGTACATTTCGGAACTGAGAAGTCTACGATTATACTTGCTTTTTTAAATGCATCGACTGTATTCAATTCAAGCTTAATACCAGAAATCTTTCTTTGGATAATTTTGTTCTCTGTAAGAGAAACTACCCTAAAATCTTTATTTTTTTTAGCAGATTGTATAAGTTGCTGCCCCATTCTTCCTAAGCAGCCAGTTATAGCCAAATTGATTTTTTTCATTATATAATTAGGTTAATAATTACAACAATAATGAGCACAATTATAGTCCAAATAGATAAATTTTTAATTAATTGCTTTCGTTTTCTGTTGGTATTTAAAAAAGAAGGAAGAACTAAAAACAATACTGCTATTAGAAAGACAGCAGACATAACTTCTTGCATAGCCATAAATAACTAAGATTTTTTCCAGAATTGTTTTGCTTTTTCAAAAAAACTTTTAATAATTGGGCTAGATTTTTCTGATTCTATTTTTCTAAACTCTTCTAAAAGTTCCTTTTGTTTAGAATTTAAACTTGAGGGAACCTCAGTAATAATTTTTATATATAAGTCACCGCAACCACCACCTCTAAGTAATGGCATGCCTTTGCCTCTTAGTCTTAATTGTTTTCCATGTTGAGTTCCAGCAGGAATTTTAATCTTTGCCCTACCACCATCTATAGAGGGCACCTCCACAGAAGTGCCTAACGCCGCATCAGTAAATGTAATAGGTAATTCAAAGTATAAATGCTCATCTGATCTTTTGAAAATATTGTGACTGTCTACTGAAATAAATAGATATAAATCTCCTGTAGACCCTCCTTTGCTTCCAGCCTCTCCCTTACCTGAAACTCTAATTCTTGTTCCATCATCTACACCTTTAGGAATTTTTACTGAAACACTTTCTTCACTCTGTACTTTGCCATTACCATTACAATTCTTACAAGGGTTGCTAATAGTCTCCCCATATCCGCTGCATTCAGGACAAGTTTGCTGGATTGTAAAAAATCCTTGATTTGATCTTACTTTACCTCTTCCACTACAGTATTTACATGTTATCGGTTTTGAACCAGGTTCAGACCCTTGTCCTGTACATCGAGAACATTTTTTGTAAGTCGTATAATTAACTTTTTTATTTAACCCGGAATATGCCTCTTCCATACTTATAGAGACATCGTATCTTAAATCATTCCCTCTATTAGATGATCTTCTTCCTGATCTTCTTCCACCTCCAAATACATCATCACCAAAAAAATCTTCAAAAATGTCAGAGAAAGACGATCCAAAATCAAAGTTACCAAATCCTTGACTCCCTCCGCCTTCAAAAGCTGCATGACCGAATTGATCGTAGTTAGTCTTTCTTTTGTCATCAGATAGCACATGATAAGCCTCACTTGCCTCTTTAAATTTATCTTCTGAAGCTTTATCGCCTTTATTTTTATCTGGGTGATATTTTAATGCTAATTTACGGTAAGCTTTTTTAATTTCATCCTTTGAAGCGGATTTAGATACACCTAAGATTTCATAATAATCTCTTTTTGCCACAAGAAATTGCTCCTTTTTTTATCTTAGGCGCTTTTTTCTTTGTCTTCTTTTACGTCTTCGAAGTCAGCGTCAACAACATTTTCTTTATCGTTACCTTTGTTTTTAGGGTCTTTATTGTTTTTATCGTCCTTAGGTTGGTTTTTTTGTTGGCTCTTATAAATAGCTTCACCAAGTTTCATTGAAACTTGTACAAGGTTTTGAGTTTTCTTCTTAATATCTTCTGTATCTGTGCCTTTTAAGGCCTCTTTAAGATCAGCAATACCAGTTTCAATAGCTTTTTTCTCTTCGACGGAAACTTTATCACCATGTTCCTTTAAACTTTTTTCAGTTGAGAAGACAATACTATCCGCTTGATTTCTTGCATCAACACCATCTCTTTTTTTCTTATCAGCCTCTTTGTTTGTCTCAGCATCTTTTACCATTTTATTTATCTCTTCTTCAGATAAACCGCCTGAGGCTTGAATTTGTATCTTTTGCTCTTTTCCGGTTCCTTTGTCTTTTGCTGAAACGCTTACTATACCGTTCGCATCAATATCAAAAGTTACTTCAATTTGAGGAGTACCTCTTGCCGCTGGGGGTATACCGACTAATTCGAAATTTCCTAAAAGTTTGTTGTCAGCTGCCATTTCTCTTTCACCTTGTAAAACTCTAATAGAAACTGCAGGCTGATTATCTTCTGCTGTAGAAAATACTTGGCTTTTTTTAGTAGGAATAGTTGTATTTTTATCTATAAGTTTTGTAGATACGCCACCTAAAGTCTCAATTCCTAAAGAAAGTGGTGTAACGTCCAAAAGCAGTACATCTTTTACGTCGCCTTGTAGTACGCCAGCCTGAATTGCTGCACCCATTGCAACAACTTCGTCTGGGTTGACACTTTTGTTGGGTTCTTTTCCAAAAAAGTTTTTTACAGTCTCTATAATCTTAGGCATTCTAGTCATTCCACCAACTAAAACTACTTCATTAATTTCTGCTGCAGAAAAACCAGAGTCTTTCAAAGCTGTTTTGCATGGACTTAATGTCCTTTCGATTAAACTTTGTACTAAAGCCTCCATCTTTGCCCTTGTAAATTTCAAATTTAAGTGTTTTGGACCAGATTTATCAGCAGTAATAAACGGTAAATTTATTTCAGTTTGAGTTGCTGAAGAAAGTTCGATCTTTGCTTTTTCAGCAGCCTCTTTTAATCTTTGTAATGCTAGCTTATCTGATTTTAAATCAATTCCGTTGTCTTTTTTAAATTCATTAATTAAATATTCAACAATAGTATCATCGAAATCTTCACCACCTAAGAAAGTATCCCCATTAGTAGATTTAACCTCAAATACACCATCACCAATTTCTAAAATTGATACATCAAACGTACCTCCGCCTAAATCATAAACTGCTATTTTTTTTCCACCTTTTTTATCTAATCCATAAGCTAATGAAGCTGCAGTTGGTTCGTTGATGATTCTTAAAACTTCTAATCCCGCAATTTTACCAGCGTCTTTTGTTGCTTGTCTTTGAGAGTCGTTAAAATAAGCAGGTACGGTTATGACAGCTTTTGTTACTGCTTGACCCAAATACTTTTCCGCCGTTTCTTTCATTTTCTGAAGTACAAACGCTGAAATCTGAGCAGGTGAATATTTTTTACCCTTACCTTCTACCCAAGCATCACCGTTGTCAGATTTGATAATTTTATAAGGAACTTTTGAAATATCCTTCTGTACTGACGGTCCATCAAATTTTCTACCTATAAGTCTTTTAACTGCGAATATAGTGTCCTCAGGATTTGTTACAGCCTGTCTTTTTGCTGGTTGACCAACTAATTTTTCCTCTTTTTCCAAAAAAGCCACTACAGAAGGCGTAGTTCTTGCGCCCTCGGTATTCTCTAACACCTTAGCTTGCGTACCATCCATTATAGCTACACAAGAATTCGTCGTTCCTAAATCTATTCCTATAACTCTACTCATGTTCTCCTTTGTTTACAGTTTCTATATGGGGTTTAAAAGCTATTCTACAAGGCATTTTTTTATTTATTTTTGTCATTTTTTTCACCTTTTTTCTTAGCTATTCCAACAAATGATGGTCGTAATAGCCTCTCACCAAACATAAAACCTGCTTGAATTTCTTGTATAATAGTACCCGGCCCAACTTTATCGTCCTCAATTTCTAGCATCGCTTGGTGAAAATTTGGATCAAAAGTTTTATTTAAACAATCAATTTTGTTGATTTTGTTTTTTTCAAAAGTAGAAATTAAATCTTTTTCGATTATTTCTATATTTTTTAGAAATTTTTCAAACTCTTTACTCTTTTTAAGCTCCTCATCATTTTGAAGTGATTTTTTTGCTCTCTGCAAATTATCCAATGAAGTTAACATCTCTTTTGCAAAATTGAATCCTCCAAAGTCAAAAGCATCCTTAATCTCCTTTTCAAACCTTCTTCTTTGATTTTCAGAATTTGCTAAAGATCTTAAAAGCTTCTCTTCAGATTTTTTTAATTTCTCCTCAATAGTGAGTTCGACTTTTTCATCACCTTCATCACTAGTTATAGACTTATTATCCTCTTTATTTATATTTTTGTCTTTGTTAGATTCACTCATATAATTGCTATATAATATTGAAAAACATAATTACTAGTATCAAATGAAAAAAAAAAATTTTATTGCTTATCGGCACTCATAATGATGGAAAATTTAAGGAAATTAGTAAATTAGTTAGTAAAAAAATCAAAATAATCTCACCAAAAAGTTTAAAAATCAAGGCCCCTAAAGAGACAGGTAAAACTTTTAGATCGAATTCGGAATTAAAGGCTAATTTTTTTTATAAAAAATCAAAACTAATATCTTTGTCGGACGATTCGGGATTAGAAATATCAGTATTAAAAAAAAAAACCAGGAATTTATTCAGCAAGATGGGCAAAAAAAAGTGGAAGTTTTAAGAGAGCAATGCTTAAGATTTTAAAAAAGATTAAAGATAAGAAAAATAGAAGGGCAAGATTTATTTGTAGTTTATCAATAAAATTAAACAAAAAAAAAATAATTACTTCAGTCGGTATAGTTGATGGCAATATTTCTTTTAAAATGATAGGAAATAAAGGTTTTGGGTATGACCCGATTTTTATTCCTTATAAATCCAAGTTAACGTTTGGCCAGATAAGCAAATCAAAAAAAATGAAAATTGATCACAGAAGTATAGCTTTTAAGAAATTAAAAAAAAAATTAAAATTTCATAAATTTTTTATCTGATACTTTATATATATTAAGTTTTTGAATTAATTTGCCATCTTTAATACTAAAAGTTCCAATTTTACCCTTAATATTATCTTTAATAATAAAGTCTTTCATAGAAGTAATTTTATAATTTTTTTTATTCCATATGTAATAAATAAGTCCGAGAGCATCATATGTTAAAATTGTAATCTCAGTTGGCTGCAAACCATAGATTTTTGAATATTTTTTTTTGTATTTTTGAAAATTACTAATATCTACAGATGGATAGTATAAATTCTCTATAGAGTTTTCTAAAAAAATACTCTTATCAAACCATTGATTGACTGTTATTATTAAAACTTCTTCTTGATCAACATCCGAATAGACCAATGAGGTAAGCACACTTTTAAGACTGTCACCGAAATCAATTATTACCACTGAGTCAAAATTTACTTTACCTATAGTATATCTTTGCTCTAATCTTTTGAGTTCTAATTTTGAAGCCTCATCATCTTTTTTTTCTAATATTTTTACTCGTGAAATTAAATTTCTTTTTCTTTGCTTATAATTTGTTAATTTTTCGATATCACTTGTGAGAACTTTAGGGTCAGAGCTATATCTAAATATCTTTTTATTATTAATATTTATACTATTTATTTTTGCATCAATAAGAGGCGTATATTCATTTTTCGGGTACATGATTATAGTTTTTTTTCTTTTCTTTTCTTTAATGAAATTTTCGATGGATTTAATTTGAGACTCTAGGCTAACACCCACACTTAAAATATTATTCTGAATCTTGGGATCAATATTTGATGGAGAAATAAAAATCATATCTTTAAAACTTGATAAGCTTTTAAAGTCTTTATGACTAATAGGTCCGATCACAATTTTTATATTTTCTTCTCTAAGAGACTCAACAGATCGAACTATTTTTTCTGGGTTATTAAAACCCGAGTCTCTTGGATAAATCTTTACATTTTCATCATTAATTTCGTCCAGCGCAAGTTGTAGTGACAGCATTATAGATTGACCTAAATTTTTGTATTCTCCACTAAATGGTGCTAGTAGACCTACTTTAAGATATTTTTCGTTTTCATCTGCAAAAGAGTTAAAATTATTAAATAATAATATATAAGTAATAATAATTATTTTTTTTAACATTATATTATGAGTGTTTTCAAAAAAGGTTTATATATTGTTTCCACACCAATTGGAAATTTAGAGGATATTACTCTTCGGGCAATAAAAATTTTAAGAAACTCAGACTTTATACTTTGCGAAGACACGAGACACTCCTCAAAACTTTTAAATAAATTTAACATAAAAAGTAGACTAATTCCTTATCACAAGTTTAATGAGAAAAAATCTTTAATTAAAATCATACAATATTTAAATGAGGGCAAAATTTTGTCTTTAATTTCAGATGCTGGTACACCAGTGTTATCAGATCCTGGAAATATCATTATTAATGAATGTATTAAAAATGGACATCATATCTTTACTGTCCCTGGACCTTCTTCTATTTCATCAGCTGTGAGTTTGTCAGGTTTTGGAGATAAATTCTTATTTTATGGGTTTCTTCCAAAGTCCGAAAATGAATTAAATAAATCTTTAAAAAAACTTAATATGGAGGGCTTTTCATTGGTGTTTTTTGTTCCAGCAATAAAAATTAACTTTTATATCAAACACTTCAAAAAATATTTTATTGGAAGAAATATATTTATAGCAAGGGAAATGACAAAAAAATATGAGACTTATTATAGACAATCTATTGATAACTTAAGTCTTTTTAAAACACAATTAAAAGGAGAGTTAACAATTGTTATTTCTGAAAAAATAAAAAAGGAGCTATTAACAAGTGACTATGTTAAAATAGAACAGCAAATTAAAAAATATCTTAAAAATTACACGGTAAAAGATACAGTTGAATTAATATCCAAAAAAGAGGGAGTATCTAAAAAAATTATTTACGACCTTTGCTTAAAGAATAAAAAATGAGAATTTATTTATTAATAATTTTAATAATAACATTTTTGGCGAGTTGTTCACCCGCAGGTCGTTTTGGTGCAGGAGTTGATATAACTTTTGACCCAAGAACTATTGGAATGCAAATAGATGACACAATTATGCAAAAAAATCTAGTCGCGAGGCTATCTTTGAGTGAGAAGAAATATTTTTTGAGCATTCAAGTCGAAGTACTCGACGGTCGAATTTTTTTATCTGGAAAAGTTGACGAGCCAGAAGAGAAAATTAAAATTACTAAATTAGCCTGGGAAACAAAAGGTGTGAGGGAAGTAAAAAATGCAATAACAATTAAAGGTAACTCTAATTTTAAACAAACAGCCAAAGATATTCTAATCACTAGTCAATTAAGAACTGCTTTAATTTTTAACAAAAAAACTAAAGCCAGAAATTATACCTTAGAGACAATTAACAAAAAAATATATATTTTCGGCATTGCAATGAATAATGAAGAAAAAAAAGAAGTTTTATTAGAAGCAGAGAAGATATATGATGTTGAAAAAGTAATTCCTTCTATTTATTTAGTATCAGAGCTTAGTAGAAACAAAATTTAGTTTTTATTGTAATCGATTATTTCGGCTGAATACGCAGCAATTGAAGCGAGATTTAAAATATCAGATGTACTAGATCTTAATGGTGCAACCTCAATTGGCAAATCTAATCCAATTAATAATGGTCCAATTAGTTTTGCGCCTCCAAAGGATTTCATTAATTTAGTTGATATTGCAGCGCTATGTAAAGCCGGCATAATTAAAATATTTGCTCTTCCAACTATTTTTGAAAAGGGATAAACGTCTTGATAAATTGGATTTAAAGCTACATCCGGCTGCATTTCTCCATCAAAATCAAAATCAACTTTTTCATTTTTTAATAAATCTATTGCATCTCGAACATGTTTAGTATTTCTAGAAATTGGCTTACCAAAAGTGGAATGAGATAAAAAAGCAACCTTAGGATCAAAACCAAACAATTTAGATACCCTTACACATGATTTTGCAATCTCTACTAATCTTTCAGCTGATGGAAAATCTTCTACGTTTGTGTCTGCGACTAAAACAGTTCTGCCTTTAAATACCATCATTGTCATTCCAAAAATAGGCTCTCCTTTTCTTGCATCACAAACATGTTTTAATTTTTCTATAGATGCAGCGTAATGTCTAATATTACCAGTAACCATTGCATCTGCATCTTTACAAGCAACCATGGAAGAACCGAAGGCAATCCTGTCATTTCTGACTAAACGATCTACATCTCTTTCAAGTTGTCCTGTCCTTTGGAGTTTTTCGTATAAATACTTTGCATATTTTTCCCTTTTCTCTTTATTTGTTGAATTGACGATTTCAATCTTAAAATTTTCATCTAAACCTATATTTCGAAGAGTTTCTTTAACTCTTTTTTCATTCCCTATTACTACCGGAGTTCCTAATTTATTTTTTCCAAATTCAATTGCTGCTTTAAGCATATTCTGGTCTTCACCTTCTGCAAAAACTACTCTTTTAGGGCTTTTTTTAACGTTTGCATTTATACCCTGCATCAAAGACATAGATGGATCTAATCTTGCAGAAAGTTGATCTTTATAAGCTTCCAAATTTTCAATTTTTTTTCTCGCTACACCACTTTTCATTGCAGCTTCAGCTACAGCAGAAGGAATTATTCGTACTAGCCTAGGATCGAATGTTGAAGGTATAATATATTCTCTTCCATACTTTGGTCTTTCACCTCCATAAGCTGCAACAACTTCATCTGGCACGTCTTCCCTTGCTAATAATGCAATAGCATTAGCCGCAGCAACTTTCATTTCGTCGTTAATTATTTTAGCCCTTATATCTAGTGCTCCCCTAAAAATATATGGAAAACCTATTAAATTATTAACTTGGTTAGGATAATCCGATCTTCCGGTTGCAATTATTACATCGCTACGTACTTCATTTATNATTTCNGGTTTNATTTCNGGATCNGGNTTTGCNCANGCNAANACNATAGGATTTTTTGCCATNGATTTNATCATNTNNCGATNNACAACATCTTTTGCNGANANNCCNANAAACACATCNGCNCCTTNNATNNCTTGNTNTAANGTTCTAAGTTTAGTTTCANCNGCATGAGCAGATTTGAANTGATCTACTTGNNCNCTNCCTTTGTAGATTACNCCTTTTCNATCNCACATNATNACATTTTCNTTTTTTACACCNATNTTTTTAAATAANTTTGTACANGCNATNGCNGATGCNCCTGCNCCGTTNACAACTATTTTNACTNCNTNNATTTTTTTNTTTGAAATATCTAANGCATTTATTAAAGCAGCTGTNGTNATNATNGCNGTNCCATGNTGNTCNTCATGAAAAACAGGTATNTCTAAAATTTCTTTTAANTTCTGNTCTATNATNAAACAATCAGGAGCNGCAATGTCNTCNANATTTATACCACCNAAAGTNCCTGCNATGTTTTTTATTGTNGANATNATTTCNTCNGAATTTNTNTTNTCTATTTCAATATCAATNGAGTCTATNTCNGCAAATCTTTTAAATAATACTGCCTTTCCCTCCATTACNGGNTTNGANGCTAANGAACCNANATTTCCTAAACCAAGAATTGCAGANCCNTTACTTATNACNGCNACTAAATTTCCTTTNGNNGTATANTCGTANGCTTTTGAAGNGTNTTTAGANATNTCTTTNACTGGTGCNGCNACNCCAGGNGAATAAGCNAGCGATAAATCTCTTTTTGANATNAGAGGTTTNGANGAANTAATCTCAATTTTGCCAGACTTATTGCCTATATGAAANTCTAANGCNTCTTTATCTGTATAATGATCAATTTTTGATTTTTTTGTCATTGGATTTTGAGTATGTAATATATAAATGAATATATCACTATAAATTTTGTCTTAATTATGAATTTATTATCTTCTACTACTGTATTTAGTTTTTATACCATGCTTAGCCGAGTTCTTGGTTATTTCAGGGATATATTGATAGCAATATTTTTAGGAACTTCTATATATGCTGATGCTTTTTTTGTAGCGTTCAGGCTTCCAAATACTTTTAGAAGATTATTTGCAGAAGGTACGTTTAATGCAGCATTTATTCCAAGTTATGCTTCTGAAAAATTAAAAAGTAAAGCACAAGGCAAAAGATTTGCTGATGAAGTTTTGACTTTATTAACTTTGGGACTTCTAACAGTAGTATTAATAGTAGAAATTCTTACTCCGTATGTAGTTTATCTTATTGCTCCAGGATTTATAGAAGACAACACAAAATTTAATTTAGCGGTAGATTTAACTAGAATTACTTTCCCCTTTTTAGCTTTTGTAAGTTTATCCTCTTTTTTCGCTGGAATTTTAAATACTGAAAACAAATTTGCTGCCGCTGCAGCCGCACCGATTTTTTTAAATTTAATTTTAATATTATCTTTAGTTATTTCATATTATTACAATTTAGATTATGCACTTAATTTATCTTATGGAGTTTCACTGTCAGGTTTAATACAATTAATTTTTTTAATTTTCTTTACTTCAAAATATTACAAGCCCTCATTTATTTTTAGAAATAAAATAAGACAGAAAGTTAAATTTTTTTTAAAGAAACTTTTGCCTAGTATTTTCTCATCTGGAGTCATACAAATAAGCATCTTGGTTGGAACGATTATAGCATCATTTCAATCGGGAGCAGTTTCTTATCTTTACTATGCAGACAGAGTTTACCAAATTAATCTTGCTATAGCTGGTATTGCGGTGAGCACTGTGTCTTTACCAATATTGAGCAAATTAATTAAAAATAAAAAAATTAATCAGGCAAATAAGATTCAAAATAAGTCTATAGAATTATCTCTATTGTTATCATTGCCAGCAAGTATAGCTTTAATTATTGGCTCTGATGAAATAGTAAATACTTTATTTGGTTATGGGTCTTTTACAGAAAATGACATTGAACAAACATCACTTGCATTAAGATACTTTGGTTACGGTATACCAGCTTTTGCGATATTAAAAATATTTGCGAATTTCTTTTTTGCTAGAGACAACACAATGACACCATTTAAAATTTCATTGGTTGTCGTCATTATCAATATCACTATTAGTTTTTTATTCTTTAAACAAATTGGATTTGTAATAATTCCAATTGCTACAACTTTCTCTACTTGGATTGGAGCTCTTTATTACCTATATATTCTTTTGAAAATTGGATATTTTAAAATNGAACCAAAGTTTTATACTAAATTAATNAAGATAGTATTTTCCACTTCTATTATGTCTTATGTTTTTCACAATAGTTTAAATTATTTTGCGAAAAACTTGAATTATTCAAGTGATTATAAAATTTTATATTTATTATTTATAGTAATCTTCGTAACTTTATTGTATTTTTTGATTTGTTATTTTTTAAAAGTACTCAATTTAAGAAGTTTTAAAATTAATTAGTATGAAAAAGGAATTAGTATTTTCTGGGGTTCAACCTACTGGCAATTTACACTTAGGAAATTATCTAGGAGCTTTAAAAAACTTTGTTTCACTTCAAAAGTCAAAGAATTGTTTATATTGTGTAGTTGATTTACACGCTATCACAACATTTCAAAACCCCAAAGAATTGAACTCAAATATTTTAGAAACTACTGCAGGTTTTTTAGCTTCTGGTCTTGATCCGAATAAGAGTATAATTTTTAATCAATCATCAGTGAGTGGTCATGCAGAACTTGCTTGGATTTTGAATTGTGTTTGTAGAGTAGGATGGTTAAATCGTATGACTCAATTCAAAGATAAAGCTGGCAAAGATAAAGAAAAGGCGAGCGTTGGTTTATACATTTATCCAAATTTAATGGCTGCAGACATTTTATTATATAAAGCTACACATGTTCCTGTCGGCGCTGATCAGAAGCAGCACTTAGAGTTATCAAGAGATATTGCGCAAAAATTTAATAACGATTTTAACAAAAAAGATTTTTTTCCTATACCAGAACCCTTAATTCATAAAAATATTTCTCGAGTAATGAGTTTAAGGGATGGAACAAAAAAAATGAGCAAATCAGAGGAATCTGATTTTTCTAGGATAAACTTGAAAGATAGTTCTGATGAAATAGTAAAAAAAATTAAAAAAGCAAAAACCGATACAGATCCGATTACTGAAAATATAAAAGATTATGAAAATAGACCGGAGGCATATAACTTACTAAGTATATATTCAGATTTATCTGATCAAAAAATTGAAACTACAATTAACGAATTTATCGGAAAAGATTTTTCTTCCTTAAAAACAAAATTGTCTGAAAAACTTGTTGAGACAATAAGTCCAATCGGAAAGAATATTGCTAAATTAATGAAAGAACAAGAACACCTTGAAGATGTATTAAAAAAAGGCAAACAAAAAGCCAATATTATCGCTGAGGAAAACCTAAAAAAGATACGTGAAATAGTAGGATTTGTGTAATATACATATCCTATAATGATACATGTTGAACAAACACCCAATCCAGATTCTTTAAAATTTTTATCTCAAAAAATTTTATCTAAAGTTGGAACAGAAGAGTTTAAAAAATCAAATTTAAACAATATAAAAATTCCATTTATTAAAGAGCTATTAAATTTTTCAGGAGTTGAGCTAGTTTTAATTTCAGATAATTTTTTGACAGTAAAAAAAGAAAAAAAAGCATCTTGGGATAGTTTAAAACCAATGATTATTTCTCAATTAAATGATTATTTTGAAAAAACTACAGATCCAATTTTGACTGATAATAAAATAGAAAAAAAAATCGATGAGAATGAAACTATCACAAAAATTAAGGATGTCTTAGACACTAAAATAAGACCTGCAGTAGCAAAAGATGGTGGAGATATAAAATTTAAATCCTTCAATAATGGTGTGGTTAAAGTTGAGCTACAAGGAGCATGTTCTGGGTGTCCAAGTTCTATTATGACTCTAAAACAAGGTGTACAAAATTTATTAAAACATTACGTTAAAGAAGTTAATTCAGTAGAGGCAATTTAAATGAAAAAAAATTTAAGTTATAGAGATAAATTATTAGAGTTAGGCAGAATATACAAAATATCCGAAATTCAAAATTACATAAAGAGAAAAAAAAGTCTAACTACCCAACAGATTGAGCTTATTTTAAAAAAAAATAATGTTCCGATCCCCAAAGATTTTAATGTAAGCTTTTTCAAAAAAAGTATTTCAAACCCTATATCAAAAGCAGGAAAAGAAGTTTCAGGTCTCTATACCGATACAACAGAAGGTGTAGAAAAGTTTTTAAAAAGAACCAAGAGAGATGCCTCAGGTTTATATGATGATACTACAGGCGGTGTAGGAAATTTTTTTGTAAGTTCATGGCGTACCATGGGAAATATCGGTATTGGTATTTTAAATACATTTCCAAAATTATTTAAAACAATAGGCGCCTTTGTTTCAAATGCATTTGTGGAAACATTTAGCAGCTTTTATAATTCTACAATTGAACAGTCACAAGCAAATAAATTAGTTAAAGGTTTTGGAATAGTAGTTTGTGTATGTGCAATAGGTGTTATTTTTATCACTTTAAAACAAAATTATATTGATGATGGTAAACCATTAATGGTTCAAATAGAAAAAGAAAAACCACAAAAAATTGAAAAACAGAAACAGGTTAAAAAAGAACCTGAAAAAAAAACACAAAAAAAAGCTGAACAAAAGCAGGTAAAAAAACCAGAACCAAAAAAAGAAAAATCCCCGAGTCAAGTTACTGAACTAGTTTTACCAAATTTAAATATTAAGACTGAAACTGTATTAAGCTTGTTCGAAGACGTTGAGTATGATTTAAAAACGGTTAGATATCAAAAAAAAGTTAAACCAATATACTTTACTCAATTTCCAAAAGATTTAGATGAAATTAAAGATACTAAACTTAAAAAAGAAACTTTTATAAAAATTGTCCTTCCTTTAGTGGTTGCTGAAAATGATAAAATTCTAGATGACAAAATAAAATTAAAAAAAATAACTTCAAAAAAAATTACTACAGACAAAGAAAAATCATGGTTAAGATTAAAATTGAGAGAATATAAGGTTAAAAACTCAGATATTTCTGAGTTAGACAAAAGAATGGATATTATACCGGTCTCTATTGCATTAGCTCAAGCTGCTAAAGAAAGCGGTTGGGGGACATCAAGATTTGCTTTAGAGGGTAATGCAATTTTTGGCCAATGGACATGGACAGGTCAAGGTATTGAGCCTCTGAACAAAGGTAAAAACGAAGGTCATAAAATTTTAAGATTTCCGATATTAAGAGCTTCAGTAAAAGCTTATAAAAATAATTTAAATACACACAAAGGTTACTCAGAGTTTAGGGAAAAAAGACACAGTATCAGAAAAAGAAACAAGAATATAAAGGGATTGGACCTTACAGATACTTTAGATAGATATGCTCAAACAGGAAAAGAATACACTGATATTTTAGAACAAATCATAAAGCAAAACAATCTTTCAGATTTTGAAACAGTTCAGCTAACTAATTCTGTTGTTAAAAAAGACATCCAGCTTTAGATTTATTTTTCTTTCACAACAAATTGAATGCCAAGCCATCTATAAAATCCATTCTTTTCTCTAAGAGAACAATTAATTCTACCTCTCTCTGTAATAAACTTTTCTTCTAAATTTACTCTTAAATTATTATTATCTAAACTAATTGTTGAATTTCTCCATTTATCCCCCTCGTTTGAAAAACAATTAATGTTTTTTAAATTTTTTAATTTGTCGTAGAATTGAATATTAACTTTAGGCGGATTATTTTTATCGCTTATATATTTTTCCTCTGGCTGAATGAACTTATACGGAAATGGTAGAGTTTTTAGTATAGTTTTGAATCTTTTTATTTCTCCGTATTTTTCATTAATTGGAAACCTTGGCATCTCATAAAAATTTTTAGTATAATCGACAACACCAGAATGCTGGCCAAAAGCATATTTAAAACCAAGTTCAATAACTATACTTTTTAAGCTAGAACTATATTCTCCAAATGGGTAAGAAAAAAATTTAGAATTTTCTCCAAGTTTTTCTTTAAATATAGTTATAGATTTTTCAAGATCATCTTTTATTTCTTTATTTTCAAAATCAATTAGATAATCATGAGTATGGCTGTGATTTCCTATCTCAACAAAATTATATTTCTCTAATTCTTGTATATTTTTCCAACTCATATATCCCTTTTTTCCAACCTCTCTTGTACTTACAAATAAAATAAAGGGAATTTTTGATTTTTTTAAAATTGGCCAAGCATTATCATAGAAAGATTGATATCCGTCATCTATAGTGAGTAGGACTTTTCTTTCTTTTTTATTATTTTTTAATTCATCTTCAAAATTTGAGGGATTAACAAATTTAATGCCGCTATCTTTTATCATTTTTAAATGTTCTTTAAAATTATTTATCTTTATATTTGTGGAAGGGTATTTATTTTCTTCAAATCGATGGTACATTATAGTAATTATACCAAAGTCATCTACAGCTATTTCAGATGAATTTAAATTTAACCCTAAGGGAAAAAAAAATAAAAAAATGATTAATAGTTTTCTAATAATTAATTGCACTGGTAAAAATAATTCAATAGGTTTAAAGTCAGATAATAAATTTTTTAAAGAAAAATTACAAAACAATATTAACTCTAACAATCAACTTGTTAGTAATATCATTAATTTTGTGAAAAAGTATAAAGTTAAATTAAGCGATAAATACTCAATAATAGTTAATATGGGGCCAGGGAGCTATTCATCTATTAGAATATCTCTGTCTGTGGCAAAAGGAATTCAAATTGTGCTTGGTTCTAAACTATATGGCTATAAAAATAATCAATTATCTGAATTTAAACTTGAAAATATTGAAATTTTGATAAAAAATAAACAATTAAAAAATAAAATGATTAATCCAATTTACGAATAGAAAGTTTTGAACTGATGAGTGTGATTGAGGAAAAGTGTAAAAAAAGAGGGGTAAGGTTAACTGAGCAAAGGCGAATAATAGCCAAGGTAATTTCTGAGTCCAAGTTAACTTTTGGCTCAAAAGACCATCCGGATGTAGACGAATTACATAAAAGAGTAAGTTTGATTGATAAAAAAATTAGTATAGCAACAGTTTATAGAACTTTAAAATTATTTGAGGAGTCAGGGATTATCGAAAGACACGATTTTAAAGAAGGCAAATCAAGATATGAGCCGTCAACGGAACAACACCACGACCATCTAATTGATGTCAACACTGGAGAAATTGTTGAATTTGTAGATAAAGACATTGAAGAATTACAAATTAAAATTGCAAAAAAACTTGGCTATAATTTAGTTGACCATAAACTGGAGCTTTATGGAACAAAAAAAAGAAAGTAAATTGAAAAAAAAAATATTCATAAAAACTTTTGGCTGTCAGATGAATGAGTATGATAGTAATCGAATATTAGATATTACAAAAAAAATTAATTATTTTCCAACCAAAAAAAAATCAGAAGCAGATTGTTACATTATTAATACCTGTCACATAAGAGAAAAAGCAACCGAAAAAGTATTTCACGATGTGGGAAGATTGAAAAAAGAATATAGAAATAAAAAAAAACCCATTCTTATAATTGCTGGATGTGTAGCTCAAGCTGAGGGTGATTTAATATTAAAAAAAGATCGTTATGTAGATGCTGTTATTGGCCCACAGTCCTATCAATCGATAAATAAAGTGATAAAAGACATAGAAAATAAAAAAGGTCAATTTGATATTACAAATTTTGAAACAATAAAGAAGTTTGATGAACTTAAGTCAACTAATAATAGCAATTTTAATGTATCTTCCTTTTTGACTATACAGGAAGGTTGTGACAAATTTTGTAAATTTTGTGTAGTCCCTTACACAAGAGGCCCAGAATATTCTAGAAGTTTTGAAGAAATTCTAGATGAGGCGGATAAACTTATAAGCAATGGATCACGAGAAATAACTTTATTAGGACAGAACGTAAATGCTTACAATAAAAACAATAAACGTCTTTCAGACATTATTCATGCGCTTGAGAAAAAAAAAATCTTTTGAGGATTCGATATTATACCTCGCACCCGAAAGATATGACAAGTGATTTACTCGAGGCACATAAAGGATGCTCAAAACTTATGCCTTTATTGCATCTTCCAGTTCAATCAGGCTCAGATAAAATACTTAAAACAATGAATAGAAAACATAATATTAAAGAGTATTTGGAAATAATTAATGATCTAAAAGAAAAAAATCCCAAAATAGAATTTGCTAGTGACTTTATAATTGCTTATCCTGGTGAAAAAAAAGATGATTTTGATAAAACCTGTGAATTAATGAAAACGGTTAAATTTATTAATTCGTACTCTTTTATCTATAGCCCAAGACCAGGAACACCAGCAGGTGATATGGAAAAAGTGGACGAAAAGTTATCCAGAGAAAGACTCTCAATGTTTCAGAAAATTGCCGAAAAAATTAAATTAGATTATAAAAAAAAACTTTTAAACAAGATAGTTAAAGTTTTGTTCGAAAATAAAATGAGCAAAGAAAAATATAAATATTTTGGAAGAGACGAATATCAAAATCCAGTTATAGTCTATTCAAAAAAAAATATCATTGGCCAGGAAAAGAAGGTTCTTATTAAAAAATTTTCCCAACATACAATTTTTGGTGAATTAACTGATACCGATAACTTTCTCGCAGCTTAAATATGTCTAAAATAGAAAATTTTGATCAAACCTACGGTATTAAAAAAATAGATAAGAAAACAATTAATATTAAAGTACATGATAATGATATTTTAGTATCAGTTGTAGGTGAGTTTAATAGCAATTTAAACGAATTAGAAAAATTGACTAAGACAAAGATTTTTTTTAGAGGAAATTCAATTACAATTAAAGGAAATAATGAAGAAATCAACAGAGCATCAGATGCTATAAAATTTTTAATAAATAAATATTTAAAAACCAATTTAATTGAAAAACAGGATTTAGCGCTATCGGTCAAAGAGAGAAATATGAATTTTAAATCTAATGTTCATAATTTAGATCAATTAATAAAAACCCCAAAGAAAACGGTTATAGCAAGATCAAAAAAACAATCTGAATATATTAAGGCCTTAACAGATAAAGATATTACAATTGCTTTGGGTCCCGCAGGAACAGGAAAAAGTTTTTTAGCTGTTTCAGTTGCTATGACAATGTTATTCGAAAAAAAAGTAGAAAAAGTAATTTTATCAAGACCAGCGGTAGAGGCGGGTGAAAAGCTAGGTTTTTTACCTGGTGATATGAAAGAAAAAGTAGATCCATATTTAAGACCATTATACGACGCTCTCTACGATCTTTTTGGTTTTGAAAAGATTAATAAAAAAATTGATTCTGGTGAAATTGAGATAGCTCCTTTAGCATTTATGAGAGGAAGAACTCTTAAAAACTCTTTTGCCATACTGGACGAAGCTCAGAACGCTACTTTAACTCAAATTAAAATGTTTTTAACAAGAATAGGCGAAAATTCAAAAATTGTAGTAAACGGTGATCCTTCGCAAGTAGATTTAATTAATAAATCCCAATCTGGACTGCTTAAAACAAAAAAAATTCTTAACAAAGTGAAAGAAATTAAATTGATAGAATTTGATCATAAAGATGTAGTAAGACATCCTTTAGTGACTAAAATTATTCAAGCATTCAATAAAAATATTAATGATAAAGATTAATGTTATTGTCAAAGATAAAACTTGGCTCAAATTTATAAAAAACCCAGAAAGTTACTTAAAAAGTAAAATCAAAAAAATTCAGAATGAAAAATTTTTTGGGAAACATAAATATTCGTTTAGTCTTAAGTTGTCTAACTCAAGAGAAATAAAATACTTAAATAAAAAATTTCGGAAAAAAAATAACTCAACAGATATTTTATCTTTTCCAAATCAGACAAAAAAAAAATTTCATGAACTAGTAAGATTTAATAAAGAAATATACTTAGGAGACATAATAATAAACTCAAACAAGATAAACTCTTCTTCAATAAATTTATTCAAAAAACACTTTAATATATTATGGATACACGGTCTTGTTCATTTGTTTGGATATGATCATAAAAAAGATAAAAGTTATAAAAAGATGAATTTAATAGAAAAAAAATTTTTAAAAAAGCTAAGCTAGATGTTTAATTTTTTTCTCAATAATCGAATATTGATGGTACTCGTAATTCCTCTTTTATTAGGATGTATTTCGGTTTTTTCATTTCAACCATATAATTTAACGATAATTAATTTTATTATATTTCCATGTCTTTTTTTTATTTTGTGCAATATTAATAAGAGGTCAAAAAACAAATATAGAAAAAAACCACATTTAATAAATATTTTTTATGTAGGCTATTTTTTTGGTGTAGGTTTTTTTTTAACAGGAACATATTGGATTTCGAATTCTTTACAATTTGACCAATCTTTTAAAAATTTTATACCTTTCACAATTATACTAATTCCTCTCACATTAGGCTTATTTTACGGCTTAGGATCAATAGTTGTTGGAAAATATTTAGCGTATGATATTAAGTCTATTTTTTTATTTTGTGCCTCAATATCTGCCGCTGATTATCTTAGAGCAAAAATTTTCACAGGATTTCCTTGGAATCTCTGGGCTTATAGTTGGTCATGGTTTACAGAAATTATACAAATTTTGAATCCTATCGGATTATTTGCATTTAATTTATTGGCAATAACTTTTTATTGTACACCTGTAATATTATTTTTAAAAAAATTTAAATATAAAAGTCTAATAACATTGATATTTTTTACGTCTTTTTTCGCTAATTATTTATACGGAAATTACTTATTAAATAATAATAACCAAATTCAAAGTTACCTAAATGAAAATAAGTTTATTAATGTTAAAATAATTTCACCAAATTTTGAATTAAAATATAATTTATCAGATAAGGAAACATTAGATCGAATAAAAAAACTAATAAGATATAGCAGCGTTGAAAAAAATAAAAAAACTCTATTTATTTGGCCTGAGGGAGCATTGTCTGGAAAATATTTTTATGAGATTGAAAAATATAAAGGCTTAATAAAAGAAAATTTTTCTAAGAACCATTTGATAATATTCGGTATAAATACATTAGATAAAGAGAAAGATAAGTTTTATAATAGTATGGTTGTTGTAGACAATAATTTAGATAAGAAATTCCAGTATAATAAAATTAAATTAGTGCCTTTCGGTGAGTTTTTGCCATTCCAGGCATATTTGGAAAAAATTAAATTTAAAAAAATTACTGAAGGTTTTGGATCCTTCAGCAAAGGAAGTATAACAAATACTTTTTCTTATGATAATTTAAATATTATACCTTTGATTTGTTATGAAATAATTTTTCCAGAGTTAATTCAAAAAATAAAACAAAAGAGCAATTTACTGATTAATATTTCAGAGGATGCCTGGTTTGGAAATACTATAGGCCCGCATCAACATTTTTCAAAATCAATATTTAGAGCAATCGAAAGCGACTCTTTCGTTTTGAGATCAGCAAACAAAGGCATCAGCGCAGTGATAAATAATAAAGGACAAATTATAAAGGCTTTAAAAAACAACGAAACAGGGAATTTAGAGTATAAGTTACCGGTATTTGAAAAAAAAGGAGGAAATAAAAATGATTTGATATTTTTTGCCCTTTTATTTACATATTGTTTTATCTTTTTTAAATTGAAAAAAAATGACTGAAAAAAAATATTTATTTACAAGTGAGTCAGTATCAGAAGGCCATCCTGACAAAGTGTGTGACAGGATTTCAGATATGGTAGTTGATAGTTATTTGTCTAAAGATCCATTTTCTCGAGTAGCTTGCGAAACATTGACAACAACAAATAAAGTTATACTTGCAGGTGAAATTCGCGGACCTAACATTAATAAAAATTAAATTATTGAAAAAGTAAGAAATTGTATTAAAGACATAGGCTATGACCAAGAAGGATTTTCTTGGAAAGAGCAAACCAAAATCGAGTCTCATCTTCACGAACAATCGACGGATATAGCAATGGGAGTCGATTCTAAAGATAACAAAGATGAAGGAGCGGGAGATCAAGGAATTATGTTTGGATACGCATGCAGCGAAACAGAAGATTTAATGCCAGCACCGATATTTTATTCACATAAAATTTTGAGGTTAATGGCTCAAGATAGAAAATCTGGTACTTTAATAGGGATAGAACCTGACTCAAAAAGTCAAGTAACCATGGAGTACGAAAACGGAAAACCTAAAAAAGTGACTTCAGTTGTAATATCAACTCAGCATTCAAAAGAACTCAATCAGGAAAAAGTGAGAGAAATAATTCTTCCTTATATAAACAAATCTATTCCTAAAGAATTATTAACAGATCTTAAAAAAACAGAAATTTATATAAATCCCACAGGACAATTTGTTATTGGTGGCCCCGATGGAGATACTGGTCTCACTGGTAGAAAAATAATTGTAGACACTTATGGAGGAGCCGCTCCACATGGAGGAGGAGCATTTTCTGGTAAAGACCCTACAAAAGTTGATCGATCCGCAGCCTATGTTTCTAGATATTTAGCAAAAAATGTTGTTGCCTCAGGTTTAACTGATAAATGTTTGATCCAGCTATCCTATGCAATAGGAGTTTCAAAACCACTTTCAATATACGTAAAATTAGGAGAAAAAGACCAAGGAAAAATTGCAGAGGTAGAAAAAATTATAAAAAATAATTTCGATTTATCTCCTAGAGGAATAAGGGAATTATTGAGGCTTAATAAGCCGATATATGAAATAACATCATCTTATGGACACTTTGGGAGAAAACCAACCGATAAAGGTGAATTTTCTTGGGAAAAAACTGATAAAACCTCACTTTTTAAAAAGGTGTAATCTTGAAAAAACCTTAATTTTTCTTTATTAATAGTGAAATTTTTCAAAACTTCAAAATGGGCACTAGCCCATTTTTTTTTTAGGAGATTAAAAATGTTGAATAGAGGACTAGATAAACTTGAATTGTTAAGAATTGTTGATGCAGTAGCAAATGAGAAATCAATAGACAAAGATATTGTTATTGGCTCAATGGAAAGTGCAATACAAAAGGCTGCTCTAACTAAATTCGGTCAAAATAATAACATTCTTGTAAAGATTGATAGAGAGACTGGAAATATAAGCATACAAAAAGTCGTAGATGTTGTTGAGACAGTAGAAGATCCCAGTCGAGAAATAACACTTAAAGATGCTAACTCCGTTAATAAGAATAGATCTGAACCTCTAAAAGTTGGAGATAAAATATACGAGGATCTACCACAAATTGACTTTGGAAGAATAGCTGCTCAAAGTGCCAAACAAGTCATAAATTCAAAAGTTAGAGAAGCAGAAAAAAATAGACAGTATGAAGACTTTATAGATAAGCAAGGGCTAATATTAAGCGGTATAATTAAAAGATTAGAATATGGGAACGCAATAGTTGACCTAGGAAAAGCTGAAGGAGTTATAAAAAAAGACGAGCTTATCCCTAGAGAAGTATTAAAAACAGGTGAAAGAGTTAAGGCGTATTGTTACGAAGTAAAAAAAGAGCTAAAAGGTCATCAAATATTTTTATCAAGAGCCCACCCCCAATTTCTTGCAAAGTTATTTTTTCAAGAAGTTCCTGAAATATATGAGGGAATTATAGAGATAAAATCAGTTGCAAGGGACCCAGGAAGTAGAGCTAAGATTTGTGTTTATTCAAAAGATACTTCGATCGATCCTGTTGGAGCCTGTGTTGGAATGAGAGGAAGTAGAGTTCAAACAATTGTAAACGAATTACATGGTGAGAAAATTGATATTATAAAATGGACTGAAGATTTACCAACTCTTATCTCAGAATCATTGTCTCCCGCTGAAATTCAAAGAGTTTTAATAGATCAATCTAATAAAAAAATTGATGTTATTCTCAGTGAAGAAAATCTAAGCAAAGCTATAGGAAGAAGAGGCCAGAATGTAAGATTAGCCTCTAAGCTAACTAATTTTGAAATTGATATTCTTACTGACAAAGAGGACTCAGAAAGAAGACAAGCTGAATTCAAAGATAAAACTGAAGCGCTTATTAAAAATTTAGAAGTCGATGAAACATTGGGACAGCTTTTAGTTTCTGAAGGATTTCAAAGTATTGAAGAAATATCCCAAGCAAAATTTGAAGATATTTCGAAAATAGAAGCAATAGATGAAGACACAGCCAAAGAACTTATAACAAGATCTAAAGATAGTTTAATAAAATTAAAAGAAGAGGTTGGAAAAAGACTGATAGAATTAGGAGTTGAAGATAAACTTATTAATTTAAAAGGAATGACCCAGGGTATGTTAGTGATATTAGGTCAAAAAAATATTAAAAAATTGTCTGATTTTGCAGATTTGTCGACTGATGAATTAGTAGGTGGATTTGACGAAATAAAAGGTAAAAAAATAAGGCTCCAAGGCTACTTGGAAGAATTTTCTTTAACAAGAGAGGAAGCAGATCAATTAATAATGTCTGCTAGAGATATAATATACAAATAATTATGGACAAGGAAAAAGAAAAAAAAAAAACGTTAACAATTTCGTCAAACTTAAAAAAAAAAATTGACACAAGCTCTCTTTCAAAAAAAGAAAATATTAAAACCTATTCTATTAATAGTGATAAAAAAAATTTATTTAAGACACCCAAAAATACCAGAAGAAATAACTCTTCTGATCAAAACTTCAAAAATCAAGGAAGTAAAAATAAAAAATTTACTAGAAAATTCGTTGAACAGCAAGCAACCAAAGCATTTGTTAAGAAAGATGAAAAACCAACAGGAAAAAGTAAATTAAAGCTAAAAACTCCAATAGATAAAAGAGATTTTAAACTTACAGTCTCAAGGGCGCTTAATGTAGAAGAGATTGAAATTAAACAACGAAGCCTTGCTGCAGTAAAAAGAGCTAGATTAAAAGAAAAAAAAATCAATCCAGACTCAGATGAAAAGAAAGAATATAAAAAAGTTATAAGAGAAGTTAAAATTCCTGAGCAAATTACTATTCAAGAATTATCTAACCGGATGGCAGAAAAATCTAATGATATTATTAAATTTTTATTAAATATGAAAGTAATTGCAACTATCAATCATACTATAGATAAGGATACTGCAGAATATATCGTTAAAGAATTTGGACACAAAGCGATAATAGAAAATTCTCAACCTGAGGAAATCAATAAGAATAAATTAATGAGTGGAAAAATTGAGAAGAGGCCTCCGGTTGTTACTATAATGGGCCATGTTGATCACGGAAAAACTTCACTTCTGGATGCATTAAGACAAACGAATGTTGTTTCTGATGAATTTGGTGGTATCACCCAACATATTGGGGCTTACCAAGTCAAAGCAAATGACAACCAGTTCATAACTTTTATCGATACTCCTGGACACGCAGCCTTCACAGAAATGAGAGCTAGAGGTTCTAAGATTACCGATATTGTAGTTTTAGTTGTGGCAGCAGACGATGGAATCAAACCGCAAACAATAGAAGCTATAAATCACGCTAAAGCAGCAAAAGTTCCTATAATTGTAGCAATAAACAAATCTGATTTACCTAATAAAAATATTTCAAAAATAAAAAATGATTTAATGAGGTACGAATTAGTAGCTGAAGATCTAAGTGGCGATACATTATTTGTTGAGGTGTCAGCTACAAAAAAAATGAATTTAGAAAAACTAAAAGAAAGTATACTCTTACAATCAGAAATTTTAGATTTAAAGGCGTCTGTATCAGATAAAGCTACTGGCATAGTGATAGAGTCAAAAATTGATAAAGGAAAAGGACCTGTATCAACAATTTTAGTTTCTAATGGAACTCTTAAAAAAGGTGATTACTTCGCGTGCGGCAAAACTTGGGGAAAAATTAGAGCTATGATTAATCATGACGGAGTCTTAGTTAATGAAGCTTATCCATCTATGCCTGTTGAAATTCTAGGGATGAATGACACGGTATTTTCAGGCGCTGAGTTTTTGGTAACCGACAACGAGGATAAAGCTAAAGAAATTTCAGAATTTAAAAATGAAAATTCATCTAAAAATAAGATTATGATAAATGACAAATCTGCAATATTTGATAAAGGCGAAGAAGTAGAGGAATTAAATGTTATTATAAAATCTGATGTCCATGGTTCTAGTGAGGCACTTAAAATGTCGATTGAAAAAATAGAACATCCTGAAGTAAAACCAAAAATTATTTTGTCAGAAATTGGTATGATTAATGAGACAGATATTTCTCTAGCTAAAGCTTCAAAAGCTGTACTTATAGGATTTAATGTAAAGGCAAACAGAGAGGCAAAAAAAATATCTGAAGAGCAAAAAATCGAAATAAAATATTTTAATATTATATACGAGGCTATTGAATATATCGAAAAAAGACTTTCAGGACTATTGGAGCCAGATACAAAAGAAATTTCACTTGGCTCTGCAGAGGTACAAAAAATATTTAAAGTTTCAAAATTTGGACAAATTGCTGGATCTAAAGTAATAGATGGCGAAATACAAAATAAATCTAAGGCAAGAATAGTTAGAGATGGCACAGTTGTTTATGACGGTGAAATTATAAGTATTTTTAGAGAAAAAAATGCAGTTAAAGAAGTTAAAAACGGCTTGGAATGTGGAATAAGTTTGAGAGATTTTATAGATTTTAAAGAAAAAGATATAATAGAGTCTTATCAGATACAAAAAATAGAGAGAACTATATGATTAATAGTAATTTTTCTAATAAAGGATACTCACAAAGGCAACTGAGAGTAGGAGAGTTGGTTAAACAAAGTATTGGTGAAATATTCATTAAAAATGAGACAAAGATATCGTCATTTAATTCCCGATTTATAACGGTAACAGAAGTAAGAATGACCCCAGACTTGAAAACTGCTAGAGTTTATGTGATACCACTAGGTGGAATAGATATGAAAGAAATCGTAGGTGTATTGACTGATAACGCTCATCTTGTTAGAAAAGCATTATCAAAAAAGCTAAGTTTAAAGTTTCTTCCAAAACTCAACTTTATTGAAGATAGATCTTTCGAATATGCAGAAAAAATAGAAAGGTTGATCAAAGAAAATAAAAAAGATGAAACAAACAAAAAAAGATATAATTAAGTCACTTGCAATAAACAAGTCTGATGTTGGCTCTGCTGAGATACAAATTGGTTTACTGAGCAGTAAGATTGAAAAATTAGCAGTGCATTTTAAAAAATTTAAAAAAGACAAGCACTCTACTATAGGTTTATCAAAGTCAGTAAATAAGAGAAAAAAACTATTGAGTTATCTTAAGAGAAAAAAACCTGACTCATATGAAAAAATTATAAAACAATTAAGTCTAAGAAAATAATGTTTAAAATTCAAAAGGAAGAAATAGATTTCGGAGGAAAAAAATTAGTTTTAGAAACTGGTAAAGTTGCAAGACAAGCTGATGGAGCAATAATAGCGAAATTAGGTGAAACAGTTGTAATTGCAACAGTTGTAGGAGCAAAAAAACTTAATGAAGGACAAGACTATTTTCCTTTATCTGTTAATTATCAAGAAAAGTATTATGCTGCTGGGAAAATACCTGGAGGTTATTTTAAAAGAGAAGCTAGACCAACCGAAGCTGAAACTTTAATTTCCAGATTAATTGATAGACCCATTAGGCCTTTATTTCCCTCTAATTTTATGAACGAGGTGCAATTATTACCCACTGTATTATCTTACGATGGTGAAAACCAACCAGATATACTCTCAATTATTGCTTCATCAGCCGCCCTATCAATATCTGGTCTCCCTTTTCAAGGGCCAATAGCTGCAAGTAGAGTTGGATTTAAAGACGGAAAATATTTACTAAATCCATCCCAAGAAGAGTTAAAAACTTCAGAACTAGATCTAGTTGTTGCTGGAACTAAAGATGCAGTTTTAATGGTAGAGTCTGAGACTTCGGGGTTATCAGAAAAAATAATGTTAGATGCGGTAAAATTTGGACATGAAAACTTCATTCCAATCATCAACTTAATTGAAAAGTTAGCAAAAAAAGCAGCTAAACCGAAATGGGAAATTGAAGAAGTTGACAACTCTGAACTTAAGAAAAAAATAACAAAAGAATTTGAAACAGACCTTCGAAAAGCTTTTAAAGAGGTAGATAAGAAAAAAAGATCTACAGCAATTTCAGAAATTGATACTAGATGTAAAGAAATGTTTAAAGAGGAAGAAAGCATTACAGAGCATCAAGCAATGGCACAATTAAAATCCCTTGAAAAAGATATTGTAAGAACAGCAATCTTAAAAGACAAAAAAAGAATCGATGGAAGAGGACTTGCTGATGTTAGAAAAATTGAGTGTGAAGTAGGTGTCTTACCAAGAACACATGGTTCAGCACTATTCACAAGGGGAGAAACACAAGCATTAGTTGTTACAACATTGGGTATGACAGATGATGAACAAAGACTAGAGAGTCTAGATGGTATGCATAGATCAAGCTTTATGCTTCACTATAATTTTCCACCTTTCTCTGTAGGTGAGTGTGGAAGAATAGGAACAGGTAGGAGAGAAATAGGTCACGGTAAATTAGCTTGGAGAGCTATTAACTCGTCATTACCTTTGAAAGAAAATTTTCCATATACTTTAAGAGTAGTTTCAGAAATAACAGAGTCGAATGGATCATCTTCAATGGCAACTGTATGTGGAACTTCGTTATCTCTGATGGACGCAGGTGTGCCAATTAAAGAACCAGTTGCTGGTATAGCAATGGGTTTGATTAAAGAAGGTGAAAAATTTTCAGTTTTATCAGATATTTTGGGTGATGAAGATCATCTAGGAGACATGGATTTTAAAGTTGCTGGAACCAAAGATGGAATCACATCATTACAAATGGATATTAAAATTACAGGAATTACCTTTGAGATAATGGAAAAAGCTTTAAATCAAGCTAAAGCCGGTAGAAAGCATATTTTAGACGAAATGAATAAAGCGATAAAGACATCAAGAAAAGAATTTTCTAAACACACTCCAAAAATGGAAACAATTAAGGTTGATAAAAAAGACATAGCAACAGTTATTGGAAAAGGTGGGGCAACCATCCGAGAAATAGTAGAAAAATCTGGAGCAAAGGTAGACGTTAAAGACACTGGAGAGGTTACTGTAGCGGCACCAGATGAAAAATCAAGAAATACAGCTATTGAGATTATTAAGTCTCTAATAGCAAAACCGGAAGTAGGGAAAATTTACAAAGGTAAAGTGGTAAAAATTATGGAGTTTGGTGCTTTTGTTAATTTTCTAGGTAAACAGGATGGTCTAGTTCACATCTCTGAACTAGCAGGCAAAAGAGTAGCCAAGGTGTCTGATGTTGTTAAAGAAGGTGATGAAGTATCCGTAAAAGTTCTTGGTTTTGATAGAGGTAAAGTTAAACTTTCAATTAAACAAGCCGTAGCTTAATAAATTTAAATTTTATACTCAAAATTTTGAGTTTCTTTATTAACTTGGAGTTCGATTGCTCCGTTTCTTAAATGAAAATTTCTAGCCATATCAGTTAAAGGAGAGAGCGTTACCAATCTATTTAGATGGTTAGATCTTTTAATTTTTTTAAAAACTTCTTTAACAATAAGTTTTCCTCCGCCCTTTTTCTTTGACCAAACTGTATATGCAATAGCTATTTTTCCTACTTTTTGATCTCTTCTAATACTTTGTAAATGAGCGTCTTTCGTCATTAAGTCTAATTCATCAACTGATTTTGGAATATCATTTGTAAAGCCAAAGCACATTATAGCACAGATTTCATTTTTATATTTTACTCCATAAATTTTTCGTCCATGACTAGTTCTAAAATCATTGTTAAGCTCCGGTCTGATTGGATCCTCATCTGGATTACAAGATTTAAGCTCAACAAGTTCAGCCCCTTTAATCCAATCAAAGAAGTTTTCAAATTTTTCTCTAACCTTTTTATTTAAATCTTTCATTTTAAATTGTTATTTCTAATCTTTTTTTAGTTATTTTGGGGCTTCTATTTATGCAATTTAGTAATGTAGTTTTCGCAAGTTAAGATATGTTTTTTGGATTAGGCATCCCTACTTTATTATATCCGGCGTCAACATAGTGTATTTCTCCTGTGACTCCACTAGCCAAATCGCTAATTAAATAAAGCGCTGAATTACCTACATCATGAATATCAACGTTTCTTTTTAAAAAAGAATGATCCTCATTCCACTTATATAAAAATTTTGCATCTCCTATTGCAGATGCAGCTAACGTTTTAATTGGTCCAGCACTTATAGCATTTACTCTAATCTTTTTCTGTCCAAGATCTCTTGCTAAATACTTTACACTAGCCTCTAAAGCAGATTTACAAACTCCCATAACATTATAATTCGGAATCGCTTTGGAAGACTCATATGTAAGGGTTAATAGACTACCCCCTTTTTTCATTATTTTAGAAGCTTCTTTTTGAAACTTCTGTAAAAGAAAAGCAAGAAATTAGCATACTTCTGAGAAAATTTTCTCTCGTTGTATTTAAATATTCACCTGATAATTCTGATTTATCTGAGAAAGCTACTGCATGAACCACAAAATCAATTTCACCCCATTTTGATTTTATATCCTCAAAAAGTATTTTGACCTCCTCTTTTTTTTCTACATCGCAACTAAAAGTAATCTTTGAATTAAGTTTTTCTGCTAAAGGTATTACCCTCTTTTTTAATGCATCACCCAAATACGTAAAAGCTAGTTCAGCCCCAGCTTCTGCAAGTTTTTGAGAAATTCCCCACGCAATTGATCGCTCATTTGCTACTCCCATAATCAATCCTTTTTTACCTTTCATTAAATCCATAAATTATACCTTTTCAAAAACTAAAGTTGCATTAGTTCCACCAAAACCAAAACTATTTGACATTACAGAATTTAGTTCAATATCCTTTTCAACTTTAGTAACAATTGGATATTTTTTTGCCTCTTCATCCATATCACTAATATTTGCGGAGCTTGCGATAAATTTATTTTTCATCATTATCAAGCAGTAAACAGCCTCATGAACTGATGTAGCACCTAATGAATGTCCTGCTAAAGATTTTGTTGAACTTATTTTAGGTTTATATTCTTTAAATACTTCTCCAACAGCTTTTAATTCAGTGATATCACCAACTGGAGTAGAAGTTCCATGAGTATTAATGTAGTCAATTTTGTTTTTAGAAGTACTTAAAGCCATTTGCATACATCTTACTGCACCCTCACCAGAAGGAGCTACCATATCATAACCATCAGATGTCGCGCCATAACCAGTTAACTCAGCATAAATTTTAGCTCCTCTTGCCTTTGCATGCTCATATTCTTCTAAAACGAGAACCCCACCTCCACCAGAAATAACAAAACCATCTCTAGTTTTATCATAAGGTCGAGAAGCTTTTTCTGGTGTGTCATTATATTTAGATGATAATGCAGTCATAGCATCGAACATTGCAGTCATAGCAAAGTGAACTTCATCACTTCCTCCAGCAAAAACAATTTTTTGTTTTCCTAATTGTATAAGTTCCATTGCATTTCCAATACAGTGTCCACTAGTTGCACATGCGGAGCTAATTGTATAATTAACTCCTTTAATTTTGAAAGGAACTGCTAAAGTTGCAGATGCAGTGCTAGACATCGTTCTGGGCACAACAAATGGCCCCATTCTTTTGGGACTTTTTTCACGAGTTTTATCTGCAGCTAAAATTACGTTTTCAATTGAAGGGCCACCTGAACCCATAATCATTCCAGTTGAAATATTACTTACATCTTTTTCATCCAAACCAGAATCTTTAACAGCTTCTTTCATAGCTATATAATTGTACGCTGATCCTGGGCCCATAAATCTTATAAACTTTCTATCTACATGATCTTCAAGTTTAATGTTTGGTTTGCCATGTACGTGACTTTTGAGATTATATTCTTTATATTCTTCAGAAAAAGTAATCCCTGATTTTGCATTTAATAAAGATTTATAAACTTCCTCCTGATTATTTCCTAAACAAGAAACTACCCCAAGTCCTGAAATTACTACTTTTCTCATGATTTGAACAAACCTACTTTCAAATTTTCTGCTACATAAATTACTTTTCCATCAGCATCTAACGTACCGTTAGCCAATCCTACTACAGCACCCTCTTTTTTTAAAATTCTTTTTATATTTATTTTGTAAGTAGCCATCTTAATTTTTTTTAACACTTCCCCGGTAAATTTAACAGTACTTACTCCTAAAGCTCTTCCTTTTCCAGGTTCTCCAGTCCAACCAAGATAAAAACCTACCAATTGCCACATAGCATCTAATCCAAGACACCCAGGCATTACCGGATCATTTTGAAAGTGACATTTAAAAAACCAAAGATCATCTTTAATATCTAATTCTGCTTCTAAATAACCTCGCTTGAAAGACCCAGTATTATTTTCAATTTTAGAAATTCTGTCAAACATGAGCATCGGAGGTAGCGGTAATTTTGCATTTCCTTCTCCAAAAAGAATACCATTTCCGCAATCAATTAAATCTTGATAATTATAACTATTCTTTTGCTTCATTTTAAAATATGGTTTTACTTGATTAAAGTAAGTAATTATATATAAATAGTTCTGAATTATAAAGTAAACAAAAGCAATGATTATCAGTGATAATTTAAAAATGTATGTCAAAAAACTAAGATCGTCAAATCTTAGACCGACAAAACAACGATTAAAAATTTGTCAATACTTATTTGATAGAGATAAAACTTTCCATTTTACAGTTGAGACATTAAATAAAAAAATAAATAAAAATAGAGCTACGAAAGTTTCTCTAGCAACAATCTATAATACAGTCGAAGCATTTACTAACGCAGGATACTTAAAAGAAATTTTAACTAGTAAAAATAAAAGCTATTATGACACGAACATTAAGTCGCATCACCATTTTTATGATGAGGGAAGTAAAGAACTTACAGATATTCATTATAGCCAAATTAAATTAAGCAAAGTTCCAACTCCTCCAAAGGGTAAAAAGATTAAAAATCTTGAAGTTGTAATCAGAATTCAAAAATAGCTATCTTTTATTGACTTTCTAGTTTAGAATTATTATAAACTAGATATAGCTTATATGAGTACAGAATTTAAAAAGAATGGAAATGGTAAATGTCCCGTGATGCATGGCGGCATTACGAAAGCAGGCGAGTCTAATACCGCGCGACTTTGGCCAAATAGTATAAATTTAGATATTTTACATCAACATGACACTAAAACTAACCCTCTTCCAGGATTCAATTATAGAAAAGAAGTAAAAAAGTTAAATTTTAAAGCCTTAAAAAAAGATTTACTAAAATTGATGACAGATAGCCAAGAGTGGTGGCCGGCAGATTTAGGAAGCTACACCGGATTAATGGTAAGATTGACTTGGCATCAAGTAGGAACTTATAGAGAATTTGATGGTAGACCAAATGTTGGTTCACATAGATTTTCTCCACAAGACTCTTGGCCTGATAACACAAATTTAGATAAAGCAAGACGTCTTCTTTGGCCAATAAAAAGAAAATATGGAAATAAATTAAGCTGGTCAGACTTAATGGTATTAGCTGGAACTATGGCCTATGAAAAAGCTGGATTTAAAACTTTTGGTTTTTCATTTGGTAGAGAAGATATATGGGGACCTGAAAAAGACGTTTATTGGGGCAAAGAAACCGTTCCATTAGCTGTAAATAGATATGGCGATCCACAAGATCGTTCTTCTCTTGAAGCACCACTTGCAGCATCTCATTTTCAACTTGTTTATGTAAATCCAGAGGGTGTGGAGGGCAAACCTGATCCAGTAAGAACAGCAATGGATGTTCGAGAAACCTTTGGTCGAATGGGAATGAATGATGTAGAAACAGCAGCACTTACTGTTGGCGGTCACTCAATAGGAAGAGCTCATGGTAATGGAGACCCTGCTAATTTAGGTCCGGAACCTGCAGGAGCCGACATTCAAGAACAAGGGTTTGGATGGAACCAGAAAAACGGAACTGGAGTAAATCAAATTACTTCAGGCCTCGAAGGAGCCTGGACAACCAATCCCGATAAATGGGACCATCAGTACTTGGATCTTTTATTAAATTATGAGTGGGAAAGTAAAAAAAGCCCAGCAGGCGCATGGCAGTGGGAACCTATTAATCTTGAGGAAGAAAAAAAACCAGTTGATTTAGGTGATCCTAAAAAGAAAGCTAGATTAATGTTTACCGATGCAGACATGGCAATGGCCATGGATCCAGAATACAGAAAAATTTCAGAAAGATTTTACAAAGATCCCAAGTTTTTTGAGGACTCTTTTGCTCGTGCTTGGTTTAAACTAACTCACAGAACAATGGGAAATAAAGAGAATTACATCGGCCCTTGGGCTCCTAAAGAGGATCTTCTTTGGCAAGGAAATGTTTTTTCCCCAAGAAAGAAATACAATGTAGAAAAAGTGAAAAAAATGATAGCAGCTAGCAAATTAAGCTCTAGTGATTTAATTACTACTGCTTGGGATAGTGCTAGGACTTATAGAGTGACTGATAAAAGAGGAGGTGCTAATGGCGCAAGAATTCGCTTAGCGCCCATGAAAGATTGGGAAGCTAATGAGCCTCAAAAACTCTCAAAAATATTAAAAATTCTAGAGGTAATAGCAAAAAAAACTGGAGCTACAGTTGCTGATACAATTATTCTTGCAGGGAATGTAGGGTTAGAAAAAGCAATTAAAAAAGCTGGCTCTAAAGTGAAGGTTCCATTTAATCCAGGTAGAGGAGACTCATCTCAAAAACAAACTGAGATTAAGAATTTTAAGTGGCTAGAACCTTTACACGACGGATTTAGAAATTATGTAAAATCAGATTACTCTGTGATGCCAGAGGAATTAATATTAGAACGTGCTTCTTTAATGGGGCTAACTGCTCAAGAAATGACCTGTCTAGTTGGCGGTATGAGAGTGTTAGGAACAAACCACGAATCTGCTAAAAACAAAGGGGTGTTAACTGACAAAGTTGGAACTTTAACAAATGATTTCTTTATTAACTTAGTTGATATGAAATATACTTGGAAACCTACAGGCAAGAACTCTTATGATATTATTGATCGTAAAACAAACAAAGTTAAGTTTACCGCATCCAGAGCAGATTTAGTTTTTGGCTCCAACTCAATACTTCGATCTTATTCTGAGGTATATGCTCAAGATGATAATAAAGAAAAATTTGTTAAAGATTTTGTTTCTGTATGGACGAAGATAATGAATGCTGACAGACCAAATTTAAAAAAATTAAATTAATATGACTGAGTTCACACAGGGCATACATGGCGCCATTAAAAAAGTTTATGAAAACAATAAAGGTTCACTTGTAAGAACTCTCGTTTACACTATAGGTCATTTTTTAATAGCCATAACGGTTTTAATGCTAGTTGCAGATGTTAGCTTAATGATTGCGCTTACAGATGCAATAGTTGAACCTCTTGCAAATACAGTTTGGTATTTTTTTCTTGATAAATTCTGGGCTTCTAGAGTTGCATCAAAATAATTTTACAATCTACCCCAAATTTCCTCTTTCTTAATCCATCCTGAATATTTATCGGATTTGATTTTACACCAGTCATTCTTACATTTTAAGACTATAAGCAAACGACCTGTTTTAATATTCACTAAAGGTTTGGAATATATTGTTGGTCTATTATATAAGATCAAATCTGTTAACGTTATAACGGACTTTTTTTTTGATAATTGAGAAATATGTATCCAACCAGAATTATTCTCATGATCTAGTATTTTTCGAAAATTTTCTGACTTTTCCTTTATTAATACTGGTAAGTATTTTTTTTTGTAAATTATTTTTATAGGGTAATCAAAAGATGGACCTAATCTTAAATTTACTTTATCATTTCTCAAAGTTAAAAAATATTCTTCACTAGCTAGAGAATTAAAAACAAGATAAAAAATAAAAACAAATTTTAACATTTATTACTGCAATTTTTATTTCTACTTAAATTGATAGTTCTAAAATTCATTTTGATTGAGTTAAAAATAATCATTTTCTTTTCCATATTTGAGTTGAAGTTTAGTATAGAATTTACAACTTCGTTAGCTTGCAAGGTACCCATGATACCTGTTATTGTTGGTATGACCCCGTCCGCTTCGCAATTGTTACTTTGCTCGGGAACTTCTGGAAGAAAACATCTGTAACAAGGTGTCCTTTTTTTAAAATTAAACTTAAAAATATGACCATCAAACCCGCTTACAGCTGCAGATATTAAGACTTTTTTTTGCTTAAGTGTGTGATCGTTTACCAAAAGCCTAGTTTCAAAATTATCTGTACCATCACATATTATATCAAAATTTTTTATAAGTTTTTCGATGTTATTTTTATTTACTCTTATCTTGTATGATTTAATAACTATTTTTTTATTAATTAATTTTATTTTATTTTTTGCCACATTTACTTTATATTTTCCAATATCTTTTACATTGTAAATAATCTGTCGATTTAAATTAGATAACTCAACTTTATCATTATCCACTATTCCAATTGTACCAACTCCTAAACTAGCTAAATAAATTGACAAAGGACATCCTAAACCACCCATACCTAATACAAGAACTTTAGAGGATTTTAATTTTTTTTGACCAATGACCCCAAATTTTTTTAAAATTATTTGTTTTGAAAACCTTTGATACTCTTTACCAGAAATTTTCATATTTTAATTAAGACTTGTGTCATTAATTAGTAATTTCTTAATTATTTCTCCAGATATTATTGAAGCTATAAAACTTTTTTTATTCTTTTTGATTTGAGAAATTTTACCATCAGAACGTATAATTGTCACAGCATTATAATCTTTATTAAAACCTATATCTTTTTTTGAGACATCATTTGCTATTATCCAGTCAGCATTTTTATTTTTTAATTTACTTTTTGAATTTTGTAAAAGTTTTTCTGTTTCAGCAGAAAAACCTATAACTAATTTAGGACGATATTGGTTATTTTTTCCAAGATAATTTAAAATGTCTATAGTTCCATTTAAGTCAATCCTTCCTTTTGCTTTATTTTTTTTGATTTTATTTTTTTGAAATATTGATGGTTTAAAATCTGAAACGGCAGCAGTGCAAACTGCTACATCAACTGGTAAGTTTTTTTTGACTGCGCTAAACATTTCATCGGAAGTCTTAACCTTGATAATTTTCAAACCTTTTTCAACTTGAAGATTCGATGGTCCAGCTATCAAGGTAGTTTTTACTCCCATTCTCTTTAAAGCTAAAGCTATCTCATATCCTTGTTTTCCACTTGACTCATTAGAAATAAATCTTACTGGATCTAAATATTCTCTTGTTGGACCAGTGGTAACCAATGCCCTCAATTTTTTGCTTTTTACAATGTCTCTTTTATAAAAATAATCTTTGATTTCCTTAAATATTTTTTTTGGACTAAGCATTTTTCCTTTTCCAAACTCTCCACATGCCATTTGTCCTTCTGTAGGTCCTAAAAATTTATAGCCATAAGTAAGTAATTTCTTACAATTTTCTTGAGTAGCTTTATGGTCCCACATTCTAACATTCATTGCTGGTACTAAAACTATATCTTTATTTGAAGCCAACATTATTGTTGAACTTAAATCATCAGCTTTACCTTGACTTAATTTACTTATTAAATTTGCTGTCGCTGGGACTACTAAAATTAAGTCCGCCCATCTCGATAGAGCTATGTGATCTATTTCAGCTTCATTTTCTTTATCAAATAAATTTTCATAAACCTTTCCTCCTGACAAAGAGACTAAAGATAATGGTGTAACGAACTGTCTACCACTTTTTGTTAGGACTGATTTAATGTCAAAGCCATTTTTTTTTAAAAGCCTTATGAGATCAAGTGACTTATATGCTGATATGCCACCACCAATTATGATTAAAATTTTTTTATTTTTAGTTTTCATCTTAGTGATTAAAATACTACAAATGATATAATTACAACACCTAATATTGAAATCAAAATATTATTTCTGAAACTTTTTAATCTTAATTTTTCTATTTCAAGGGAGGTATTACTTGAATTGGTAAGATTTAACTTACCCTCTGCAATTAATTGCAACGCTTGATTTGCTTTATCCATAAAATCAGGAAGATCAGGTATCCTTTTTAAAATTTCCCCAGAAGTATCAATTGCGCTTGTAATTGTTGCCTTTGGTCCTTTTAAACTTTCTAGCCAGTTTTCTAAAATAGGTTTCGAAACATTCCATATATTTGTATCCGGATATAATTTTCGAGCAACACCCTCGACTACAACCATAGTTTTTTGGAGTAATAAAAGCTGGGTTTGGGTTGCCATATTGAATTTTTCCGTTATCTCAAATAATTGTGAAAGCAAATTACCACCAGATATATCTTTAATATTTTGTCCAAAAATAGGTTCCCCAACAGATCTTAGTGCTTGAGCAAACTCTTCTTTTGAAGCTGTTTCAGGGACTAATCCTGCTTGAAAATGAACTTCTGCTACTTTGACATAATCTCTTTTTATAAATCCATATAGTATTTCTGCTAGATATTTTTTGTTATATTTATCCAATCTTCCCATTATTCCAAAATCTACTGGAACTATGTTTCCCTCATTATCTACAAATAGGTTCCCTTCATGCATATCAGCATGGAAAAAACCATCTCTAACTGCTTGTCGTAAAAAATGTTGTATTAAATTTTCTGCAATATTTTTTAGATTTATATTTTTCTTTTTAAGAGCGATATGGTCTCTTATTGAAACACCATTAACTTTGTCTAAAGTTAAAACTTTTTTAGATGTATACTGCCAATAGATTTTAGGAACTTTAAAACCTTTATCATTCTTTGTATTCTCAAATAATTCGTTTGCAGCTGCTGCTTCAAACCTTAAATCCATCTCAATATTGGTAATTTCTCTTAAAAGATGTACTACCTCGACGAGCTTTAGTCTTTTTGTTTTTTTTAAAGTATTTTCAACAATATAAGCGAACAACATCAATGCATCTAGTTCTTCGTTAAATATTTTTTCAATGTTAGGCCTTAGTATTTTAATAGCCACCTCTTTTTCTTTATCATTCACGTTTATTCTAGCTAAATGAACTTGGGCAATGGAAGCTGCAGCAATTGGTTTCGAAATATCAATGATCTTACTAAACTGTTCAGGCCCTACTTCTTTTTTAAGTATTTTTTTTGCTTCATCAAAGTTAAAAGGAGGAAGTTTGTCTTGCAACTTTTCAAGATCATTTGCTAACTCATTCCCAATTATATCAGGACGCGTCGCTAGAAACTGTCCTAACTTAATAAATGTAGTTCCCATACCTTCAAAAGCATCACATAGCTTTTCCCCGGAAGATTTAGAATGACTTAAAACTTTTTTCTGTGATCCAACAGATATTAAATCAAAAAATATTTTCAAAATTAAAGGTAGTTTGTATAACTGGTTTATTGTATCCAAAGCCCCTGAAGAGGCTAATTTTCTTGCAATTTTGATTAATTGTATAAATCTTTTAATCATTATTCTATTTTACAACCAGAATGAATGGCCGCAATTCCATTTGTAAGATTCCTATATTCCACACTTGTAAAGCCCCTGTCGACCAATTTTTTTGCAAACTCTTCTTGATTATGGAATTTTTCAATACTATGCACCAAATATTCATAAGGCATCGCGCTTCCAGCAATAAATTTTCCGATAGTTGGAATAATTTGAGAATATTTTTTATAAATACCTTTCAAGATCTCATTTTCTACCTTGGAAAATTCTAGGCAAAAAAATCTTCCACCATTTTTTAAAACCCTATAAGCTTCATCTAAAGATTTATTTAAATTTGAGACATTTCTTATTCCAAAACTTATTATATAAAAATCGAAGGTATCATCTTTAAATGGCAAATTTTCTGCTGATGATAAAACCCATTTTAAATTATTTAAATAGTGTAGCTTTTTTTTCCCTTCCAGGAGCATTTTCTCATTTGGTTCCACACAAGTTATTTCACAGCTTCTTTTTGTATTTTCAGAACATAATTTTGCAATGTCGCCTGTGCCAGAGGCAACATCAATAATTTTATTATTTTTGGAAGGATTTATCCAAGAAATAAGATTTTTTTTCCAAATTCTATGTGTGCCTAGCGACATAATATCATTCATTAAATCATATTTGTCATAAACTTTATTGAAAACTTTTTTTACTAGTTTAGATTTATCTTCATAAATAAAACTCATAATTAATTATATGCCAGAATTACCGGAAGTTGAAGTTGTTAAAAAGTCACTTAAAAAGACAATATATGATTTAACAATTAAAAATATAGAAATAAGTAATAAATTTTTAAGATATAAAATTAATGTAAAATTGATGAAAAAAATGATCAATTCAAAAATTTTGTCAATTACCAGAAGATCAAAATATTTATTTATTGACCTAAACAATGATCACACAATTATGATCCACTTAGGAATGACTGGAAAATTCATAATAGTTGATGCTAATAAAAATGAATATAAAACAAGTTTTTACTATAATTTAATTGATACAAAACCTGCCCACAATCATTTAAAATTTATATTTAATAAAAGAATTACACTTATTTATAACGATGTTAGAAAGTTTGGTTTCATTAAAATCTTTAAAACAAAAGACATACCATTTAGTCCACATTTAAAAAACCTTGGACCAGAACCTCTCTCAAAAGAGTTTGATTTTAATTATTTTAAAAAAAATATAAAAAAAAGAAAACTATTTTTGAAAGATTTGTTAATGAACCAAAAATTTGTATCTGGTTTAGGTAATATCTACGTGAACGAAGCTATTTTTTTAAGCAAGTTGAGTCCAAAAATTATCGTGAAAAATATTTCAAATAAAAAAATTTACACTCTAGTCTCAAACATAAAAAAGGTTTTAGCTAAAGCAATTAAAAAGGGTGGATCATCAATTAAAAATTTTAATAATACAGAGGGCAAAAAAGGAAATTTTCAGCAATATTTTAATGTATACGGAAGGCATGGAAAGTCCTGCACTCGGTCAAATTGTATAGGTACAATTAAAAGAACTGTAATATCTAATAGATCAACTTTTTTTTGTGCAATATGCCAAAAATAATAAGTTGACCGGGATTTATAGGGCATATATACAAAATAACAATCATGCCAAATACAAAATCTGCAATTAGAAGAGTTAGAAGAGTAAAAAAACAGACTTCAGTTAATAGGGTGAGAAAAAGTAAATACAAGTCTGCCGTTAAACACATGGAAACCTTGATTAAAAAGGCAGACAAAAAGAAAGTTAAACAATATTTTCCTTTGTTTCAGTCAATTCTAATGCAGGTTGCTAAAAAGGGTGTCATTAATAAGAAAACCGCCGCTCGAAAAATTTCAAAAGTTTCAAAAAAAATTTCCTAAATAAACAATTTTAAGTTGTTAATTTTTTAGCTTATTTAGTTTCTAAAACAAAATATAGATTTTACTTTCTGTTCTGGGTTGTAAATTAAAATTTCTATCATCACGTTAAGTCTACAACCAAAATTGATTTTTTTTTAGAAAATTAAAAATATTTCTTGAAAGTTTTTTAAAAATGAGGTTTTTAAACTTTCGATCAAAATTTAATCATGAAAAATAAATCTACCAATCAAGAAAATATATTTGTTTCAGAAGAGGAAAAAACGTTAAACTGGTCTGACTTACAATTTGAATTTAAAAAGAATTTTGGTGAAGAAATTTATAGTAGTTGGCTTAAAAATATTTCTTTAGTAAAAGAATATAACGATTACCTAATTTTAGGTGTGCCAACTCGATTTTTTAGAGATTGGATCGTATCAAGATATTTAGACAAAATATTAGAACTTGTAAAAAATTATAAACTTAGCTTAAGCAGAATAGAATTTAAAATTATTGAAGATCAAAAAAGTAATAAAGCAGATATATTTAAAATTGAGGATTTTAATAAAGTTACAGAAATAAAAGACTCAATCTTAAACTACAATAGACTTAACCCGAACCTAAATTTTGAAAATTTTATTAAAGGTACAAGTAATGAGGTAGCATTATCATACTCAAAAAAAGTATGTGAGCACACATCGCGATACAATCCTTTGTATATATATGGTGGTGTTGGTCTAGGCAAAACTCATTTGCTTAATGCTATAGGTTTAGAATTACAATCTAATAAAGAAGTCATGTTTATTTCAGCTGAAAGATTCATGTATCATTTTATAAAATCTATTAAGAAGAATGATATGGTAAATTTTAAAGATTTTTTTAGAAAATCCTCTGTTTTTATAATTGATGATATACAATTCATTAGAGGTAAAGAAAGCCTGCAAGAGGAGTTTTTTCATACATTTAATAGTCTTCTAGAAAAGGGATCACAAATTATAATTTCTGCAGACAGACCCCCTATGAAACTTGACAGAGTTCAAGAAAGAATTAAATCAAGACTCTCAGGCGGATTAATAATAGATATTGATGTACCAGATTTAGAACTTAAGAAGAATATAATTACAAATAGAATTAGTCACATTCAAAATCAATTTAAGGAACATATTAATTTATCCGAAGACGTTATTAGTTTTATCGCTTTAGAAGCTAAAACTAATATTAGGGAATTAATTGGAGTTTTAAACAGAGTAATTGCATTTAGTCGTTTACATAAAAGAATGTTGAGCACAAATGATTGTAAGAACATCCTAAAAGATGTTTTTAATCAGGCAAAGATAATAACTGTCGATAAAATTCAAAATACAGTCTCAAATTATTTTAATATTTCATTAAACGAAATGTTATCTCAGAGAAGATCTAGACCGCTTGCTCGTCCAAGGCAAATTGCTATGTTTCTAGCAAAAAAATTAACAACCCGATCTTTGCCAGAAATTGGTAGAAGATTTGCGAATAGAGATCACACCACTGTAATCCATGCGGTAAAGACCATAACGAAATTGTCGGAAAAAGATGAAGAAATGAAAAAAAACATTGTTCAAATTAAAAATATTTTGTTAGAAAATTAATCCGATGCAATTTGATATTAATAGAGACGTACTTCTTAAATCATTAAATTTCGTTCAGGGTGTAGTTGAAAAAAAAAACACACTTCCAATTCTTTCTAATGTGCTTTTAAATTTAAGAAATAACAAATTGGAAATTGTAGCTACAGATTTAGATATCGTTTTTTATGACGAGATATTACAATTAAAGGTTGTTGAAGAGGGAAATACGACAACCTCTGCTAACGTTCTTTTTGATATTTTAAGAAAAATACCTGCAGGTACAGAAATAAATTTTTCTCTTAAATCTGAAAATAAATTAAGTCTTAAATCAAAAAATTCAGATTTTAACTTACTATGTCTACCGCCTAGTAATTTTCCAACTTTCGATGATAAGTTTGAGGGTGAAAAAATAGAGTTGGATAAAAATAATTTTTTATCGTTACTAAACAAAACAAAAATATCGATTTCAAATGATGATACAAGACATTACTTAAATGGTATTTATTTACACGCTACAGAGTCTAATAAAAATATGTTTTTAACTGGAGTCGCTACTGATAGCCATAGACTTTCATCCAGCAGTATTTTAGTAAATGATATTAAAAATTTTGCTTCAATAATAGTTCCAAGGAAAACTGTTTTTCAATTGTGTTCCTTATTAGACAATATTGAAGAAAAACTTACTATTCAAGCTAACGCTAATAAAATTAAATTTGCACTTGGAAAAATTAGTTTAATCTCAAAGGTTATAGACGGCAAATTTCCTGATTATCAAAAAGTCGTTCCAAAAGAAAATACAAAAACATTAACCGTATCTTCTGCAGATTTTATAAGCTCGGTAGAAAGAGTTGCATCTGTATCTATTGACAGGAAAGAGGGTGTCAAACTTGAACTAAGCCGAGACAAATTAAAATTATCAGTTAATAGTACTAACTCTGGAGACGGTAATGAGGTTGTTGCTGCAAAATATGATGGAGAAGATATTGCTATAGGATTTAATTCAAAATATCTAATTGACATTGCTACTGAAATTGAAGATAAGAACCTTATATTCAGCCTTAAAGACTCGACATCACCCGTTCTGGTATTTGATAATTCAGATAAAAACAGTTTTTACGTTATAATGCCAATGAAAATTTGAAAAATTAGTTTTAATTTTTTTTTTTTCAAAAAATCATCTAAAACCGTTGGTAATTAATAATAATAGAAGGTTTGAACAGTAGTTGATTGTATCTTGCCAACAAAAAATGATATAAAAATATAATTAATAAATAAATGTCTAAACAATCTCAATTAAATAAAAAAAACGATTACAGCGCCTCATCAATAAAAGTTCTTAAAGGACTTGATGCGGTAAGAAAAAGACCAGGAATGTACATCGGTGATACTGATGATGGTACAGGCTTACACCATATGGTTTTTGAAGTATTAGATAATTCAATAGATGAAGCATTAGGAGGACACTGTAAAAATATTTCAGTTTTCATAAATAATGATCACACAGTTACCGTTGAAGACGATGGCAGAGGTATACCTATAGATATGCATAAAAGTGAAAAAATGTCAGCTGCAGAGGTAATTATGACCCAATTACATGCAGGGGGAAAATTTGATCATGACTCTTACAAAGTTTCAGGGGGATTACACGGCGTCGGAGTTTCTGTTGTTAATGCATTATCTGAAAGACTTGAATTAAGAATATTTAGAGAAGGTATGGAATATTTTATAGAATTTGAAAATGGAAAATCATTAAAACCATTAAAAAAAATTGGAAAATCTGTTAAAAGGGGAACAAATATTACATTTTTACCTTCAAAAGAAATATTTTCATCGATTAAATTTAGCTCATCTATCTTGCAAAAAAGAATGAGAGAGTTAGCATTTTTAAACAAAGGAATTAGCCTTACATTAATTGATAAAACTTCTTCTAAAATAAAAAAATACGAAAACAAATATGAAGGCGGTATACTAGAATTTGTTCAATTTATTAATCAAAAAAAACCTATCTTATCTAATAAAAACGAGAAGCCAGTTTTTAAAAAACCAATATACATTTCCTCAAGCAAAGATAATGTCAGTGTAGAATGCTCATTAGAGTGGAATGCAGGTTATTCGGAAGAAGTGTTAGCATTTACTAATAATATTAATCAAAAAGATGGTGGAACACACCTACTAGGTTTCAGAAGTGCGTTGACTAGAGTCATTAATAAATATTCTAACGAACATAATAAAAAAAATAAATTATCTCTTACAGGAGAAGATATAAAGGAAGGATTGACTGTTGTTCTATCAATTAAAATGCCGGATCCGAAATTTTCTTCTCAAACAAAAGATAAACTTGTTTCCTCTGAAATCAGATTAATTGTTGAGAGCATAATAAATGACAAAATTTCGATGTGGTTTGATCAGAATCCTTCTATTATAAGAAATGTCTTAGAAAAAATCACCCAAGCTGCAGTTGCTAGAGACGTTGCAAGAAAAGCGAGAGATAATATAAGAAGAAAAGGTAGTTTTGAAATAACAGGCTTACCTGGAAAACTAGCTGACTGCCAGATATCTAAAAAAGAGGGCACTGAACTTTATATTGTAGAGGGGGATTCAGCTGGTGGATCAGCAAAACAAGGAAGAAACAGAGAGTTTCAGGCAGTTTTACCTCTTAGAGGAAAAATTTTAAATACTTATGTTAATACTAATGGAAGGAATGCTGGTAAAACAGCTGAAAATGAGACTAAAGCTCTCTCCAAGATGATGTCATCGAGCGAAATAGTAACATTAATTAACGCATTAGGAACAGGCTCTAAAGATTTTGATATTGACAATCTACGATATGAAAAAATAGTAATTATGACCGATGCCGATGTAGATGGTTCCCACATCAGGACCTTATTGCTGACTTTTTTAATAATCATCCATTTAACAGTTTAATTGAAAATGGAAATTTATATTTAGCTCAACCACCTTTATTTAAAATAACAAAAAGCAATAAAAGCTTTTATATGAAAGATGAGAAAGATTTAGAAAATTTCATTATTAAAAATTCCAATGCTCAAGATAAAAAGAGAAAGTTATCGTCAAAAGAATTAAGTAAGATTGTTGAGGAAGAAAAACAAAAACTTTCAATTCAAAGATTCAAAGGACTAGGTGAAATGAATCCTGAAGAATTATGGCAAACAACTTTGAACCCTGACAACAGAAATTTACTTAAGGTTCAATATTCTAATGGAACAAAAGAGAAATCAAAAGAAGACCAAAAAATAATAAGTATTTTAATGGGTGATGAGGTTGCTCCAAGAAGAGAATTTATCACAAGCAACGCATTGGATGTAGCAAATTTAGATATTTAATAATCATGGATTTTGCTACTATTTTCAGGTTAGACGAAAACCTTAATTTAGATAAAAAGACACTAGTTTTTTTAAGATGGATTGCATTATTTGGGCAATTATTTTCAGTAAATTTAGTATTTTTTTTTCTAGATTTAAACTTTCCAATAATACTCTGTCATGTGATTATTCTTGTTGGTCTGTTAACTAATATCTATTTACAATTTGGACTTAAAGCTAATCTACTAAAAGATTTATATTCAAGCTCTTTTTTGATGTACGATATAATACAATTAAGTATTTTATTATTCTTAACAGGTGGAATATTTAATCCCTTTGCTATACTCCTAATTGTTCCAACAATTGTGTCTTCAACTTTTTTAAGTATGGGAAGCACAATTATACTTGGATCATCTACGATAATTTTACTTTTTATTCTAACTTTTTTTAACTTACCATTACCTGGGATGGAAGAATATATTTTATCATTTCCAAACTATTACGTGACAGGAATCTTAATTTCTTTAATAATTGGTCTTGTCTTTTTAAGTTATTTTGGCATTCGATTTGCAGGCGAAACAAAAAAAAGATCAGACGCACTTAACAAACTTCAACAAATTCTAGCAAAAGAGTATGAATTAGAGTCATTAGGAGGTCAGGCTGCTGCTGCAGCTCACTCCTTAGGCACACCATTAGCCACAATATCTGTAGTTTCTAAAGAGATGAGAAAAGAAGTCGGAGATAATTCAAAACTCACTAAAGATATAGACTTACTAATAAGTCAGACTAAAAGATGCAGTGAAATTTTGAAAAATATTTCACAAAAAAAAATAATTAACGATGAATTTCTGAGCTCCATGAGTTTTGAGGATTTATTAGAGGAAATAATTAAATCTTTCAAAGAATCATCTGAAAAAAATATTATTTTAAATACAGATAAAGACATTAATAAAATAGACATTAAAAGAAATCCTGAGCTTGTATATGGCTTAAGGAATTTTATCGGTAACGCAGTAAAATTTGCAAATCAGAATATACTTATATCTATTGTTAGTGATAACATTAATTTGTATATTTCAATTGAAGATGATGGCCCAGGTTTTCCAGAAGATATTATGAAAGCTTTAGGAGAACCTTATATTAGGTCAAGATCAAACCTGTTCAAAAATAATGCAGGATTAGGGTTAGGAACTTTCTTAGGCAAAACTTTACTGGAGAGACAGTCAGCAGTTATATATTTTGAAAATAATAGTTCCTTAAATGGAGCTAAAGTTAAAATTAAGTGGAGAATAAACGATTTAATTATTTAGGTTCTTGTTGGGTCATACAATGTATAGCACCGAATCCCCAAATAAGAATAGAACAATCAATAGGTATAATTTTTCTGTTTTTAAAATGCTTTTTGAAAATTTCTAAAACTAATTTGTCATTTCTATCTTTAAAAGTAGGCACTAACACAATCTTATTAGCTATATAAAAGTTAAGATATGTAGCTGGAACCCTAGTACCCTCGATATATTTTGCTTTTGGCATGGGTATTTTGATAAATTTGAATTTTTTAAAATCATCTAATTTTTTAATAATTTTGAAATTATCTCTAAGTATTTTATAATTCATATCTTTTTTATTTCTTTCACAAGCTAAAAATATTGTTTTTTCAGAAACAAATCTAGCTAGATCATCTATATGGCCATGGGTATCATCACCTACGATTCCTTTTTTAAGCCATAAAACTTTTTTTATTCCAAAATAATCATAAAATAGTTTTTCATAATCTTGTTTTTTTAATCCAGGATTTCTTTGTTGAACCCTACTTAAAAGGCATTCTTCGGTAGTTAAGAGAGCTCCTTTCCCATTTACATCTATTGCACCTCCCTCTAGAACAACTTTCTTTTTTTTAAATTTAGGCGAAATTGATTGAAGTTTTGAAATTTTTTTAATTTTACTTATTATATTATTATCCTGTTTAAAGTTTTTATATTTTGCCCAAGAATTAAAATCCCAATTTATTAAAATTTTTTTTCTTTTATTATATCTTACAAAAATGGGAAATGAATCTCTTAACCATACTCTGTCAGTTTTGCATACAGTAAATTTAATATTAGAAAAATTTACTTTAAAATTTTTTAAAATTAAAGTTGCCTTTTTTTTTAATAAATTATTTTGGATAAGAATATTAACCATTTGACTATTAGAAATATGATAAATTATTTCAGCAAATACTTGTGGAATATGATCAAATTTATTAGGCCAATCTTTTTTGTTATGAGGCCAAGCTATCCACGTCGACTTTTGCTTTTCCCATTCCGCTGGCATTAATAAATTCTTAGAAATTGAAAACTTAGTCATCACTTGGATTTTTAAGAATGTTTTTGTACGAGTCAATTCTTCTGTCTCTAAAAAAAGGCCAATGCCTTCTAACAGTATCTATTTTTTCTAAGTCAATATCACAAACTAAAACTTGCTCATTCAAAGTACCTTTTTTAATAATATTACCACTTGGATCAAATACTACACTATTTCCCCAAAACTCTAATTTTTTATTACCTTGTTTTTCTACACCTACTCTATTAATTGCTGCAACATAAACCCCGTTCGCAATAGCGTGAGATCTTTGTACAGCTAACCAAGATCCTAATTGTGATTTACCAAATTTTTTTTTTTCACTTGGATGCCAACCTATTGCAGTTGGGTAGAATAATATTTCTGCTCCTTTAAGAGCGGTTAGTCTTGCTGCTTCTGGAAACCATTGGTCCCAACAAATTAGTGTTCCTAAATTTCCTTTTTTTGTTTTAAAAGATTTAAAACCAAGATCTCCTGGAGTAAAATAAAATTTCTCATAATATTGAGGGTCGTCAGGTATATGCATTTTTCTATATTTCCCTAAAATTTTTCCATTTTCGTTTATTACAACACTCGTATTATGATAAATGCCTGACGTTTTTTTTTCAAAGACTGAGATAAGTAAAATTAAATTTAATTCTTTTGCTAAAGATGAAAAAATAGCTGTTGTTGGTCCTGGAATACTCTCCGCTAAGTTAAAATTAGAATGCTTTTCAACTTGGCAAAAATAGTTTGTTAAAAATAATTCTGGTACACAAACTATGTTTGCGCCCTTTTTTTTCGCTGAGTGAATCTTTGAAATTGCATTAGATAAGTTTTTCTCTTTATCAGATGACATTTTCATCTGTATTAGTGCTAATCTTGTTTTCTTCATATTATTAAAATATTTTATGAAAATTTCTTCTTTGTCTTTTTTTCCAATTTTGTCTATGAAAAGCGTCACTTGCAATTAAAGGTAAAACACTTGTAGCTTCTGCAAAAACCATTTGTTCTTTTGACACATCAACTTTGCCCCAAGAACTTGCTTCCTTCAAAGTTGAGCTGCTACAAGCACCATCTCTAGTATCAGCCACAGTTATCTGAATAGCATATTTATGCATATCAACTTTCTTACCAAGTAGTTCTGCACATACAACTGTGTCCTGTACAAAATTCTTTGGTACTCCACCGCCAACCATTAGCAAACCAGATTGCTTTGATTTAAGTTTGATTTCGGTTAATTCTCTAAATTCTCTAATAGAGTCTATTGTAAGGTGTTTTTTAGGATTTTGTTCCTGATGCATAACCAATCCAAAACCAGCCGAACTATCTGTAAAGGCAGGGCAAAAAATTGGAACATTGTTATCATAGGCTGTTTCGATTAAAGAATCTTTCTTTTTGGAATTTTTTTTTAAGTATTTTCCCATTTCGTATATAAATTCTCTTGAAGTATAAGTTTTAGGCTCTAAAGAATTTGCAATATCACATACTTTTTGATCACATGCTTGCAGCTCTTCCTCATCAATATAGGTATCGTATATCCTATCAACGTAATTTTCTCTTAATTTAGTATCATCTTCAAATTGTGATCCTTGGTAATGTTTAAATCCAAGAGCCTCAAAAAAATCCATATCCACTATTGAAGCACCAGTAGCTACAATTGCATCTACCATGTTATATTTAACTAGATCTGAATACAATTTCATACAACCTCCAGCTGATGTAGAACCTGCTAATGTCAAAAAAATTGAACATGATTGATCTTCAATCATCTCATTAAATATTTTTGAAGCATTAGCTGTATCCCTTGATGTAAATGACATTTTACCCATAGAGTCCATAATTTCACGAGCATCAAATTTTGTTATGTCTATGTGTTCAATAGGTTTATTTAAAAATGATTTTTTATTATGCCCTACAGCAGAACTATTTTTTTTATTCATTAGGCTACTAAGTAATTAATTTTACCAGTATCATTGTATAATGACATTATGGGTTTGTCATTGAGCTCAACAATAGTGTCCGAATAAAAACCATTAAATTTTGTCCTAAAAGTTAGTCCATAAGCCCCTAACTGACCTAATTCAATATAATCACCTTCTTTAATATTGTTGGGTAATAAAAAGGGTCCTTTCATGTAATCCAAACTATCACATGTCGGACCATAGAATTGAAAAGCAGTTATTTTTTTTGATTGAATTCGTCCATTAGTAATCATCCTTGTGGGTAATATGAAATTAGGAACACCGGCGTCAAACAAAGATCCATAGGTTCCATCGTTTAAATAAAGTTTGTTTTTTTTTCTTAAATTAACCCTTACAATAGTTGAACCACTTTCAGCTACTAAGGCTCTACCAGGTTCACAAATAACTTCAGGCATTTTTTCGAGTTTTAAATTGTTCAACCCTATTTTAATTTCGTTAAAATAATTTTCCAACGGCTCAGGTTTTAAATCTGGATAGATAGAAGGGAACCCTCCGCCTACATTAATAGTATCTGGAATGATTTTTGTTTTTTTAATTATATTTGATATTTCTTTAAGTCCTTTTGAAAAAGAAATTTTGTGCATACATTGAGAACCAACATGAAAGCTTATGCCCAGTTTTTTTGCATGTTGTTTACATAGTCTTACTAAACCTAGAGCTTCACTTGTTAAAGCACCAAATTTTCTAGATAGATCTAATTCTGCGTGTTCGTTAGAAACTGCAACTCTTACAAATAAATTTAAATCTTTTGCATTTTTAGTAGACTCCAATATTTTCATTAATTCTTCTTTTGTGTCTAGAGAAAAATCTTTTACATTATAATCAAAATATGCTGATGAAATATCTTCTCTGCTTTTAATGGGATGCATAAAATATAATTTTGATTTTGGACTTAGTTTTCTAATTAGTTTAACTTCATTTATTGAAGCAACATCAAATCTATCTACACCGTTTTTTATGATATGTTTAAGCACATATTCATTAGGATTAGTTTTAACTGCATATAAAATTTTGCCTGGAAAGTTATCCTTAAAGACTTTTACAGAATTTTTTATGGTATCTGGGCGTATACAGTATATAGGATTTACTGGTTTAAGTGTGTTAACTACCTCGTTAACGTTGCTAAATTTTTGCATTTAATGTGTTCCCCATTTATTAACACAAAAGAGTTTTCAAAAAATTTATAAAAAACTCTTAACAGACCGCATTTAGGGTTTTTTTCACCTTATGTAAAGAGAAAAATGCATAGCTCTATTCATAAAATCTCTTTCGGAGTGGGGTTGAAATCAGCATTAGAGCACCCATATGAGTACTCATGAGGAAGACAAATCTACAAACTCCGCAACTGAATCTAAGTGATTTTCAAGATAAATCCTTGTTAATTTTAGACGATGACGATCCCTTAAGAGGAAGATTATCAAGAGCAATGGAGAAAAAGGGCTTTATGGTCAAAGAGGCAAAAACAGTGGTTGAGGGGCTAGAAATAGTAAAAAAATCACCTCCAAATTTTGCAGTTGTAGACCTTAGGCTTGAAGATGGAAACGGTCTAGATGTCATTAAAGAGCTCTCTAAAAATAAGCCAGATGCTCGTATTGTGATGCTTACTGGCTATGGAAACTTACCTACCGCTGTGGCAGCTGTAAAAGCAGGTGCTATAGATTATATAGCTAAACCAGTTGATGCAGATGATGTAGAGTCAGCTTTATTAGCTGCGCCAGAATCAAAAGCCAAACCACCTGAAAATCCAATGTCAGCTGATAGAGTAAAATGGGAACATATTCATAGGGTTTTTGAGTTATGTAACAGAAATGTCTCTGAAACCGCTAGACGTTTAAAAATGCACAGAAGAACGTTGCAAAGGATTTTATCTAAAAGATCACCAAGATAAACCTAAATCCAATTTTTAAAATCAGATAATTTATCGTTAAATAAAGTTATAATAACAGAAAGCAAAGTTATTTTAAAAAGCTCCGCTAATAAAAAGGGTGTAACCCCTAAATTAATTATTGGTTTATCCCAACCTATTAGTATCCCAAGCCACATTATCCCTAAAATATAAATAATACTTACACTTAAAACTAACTTTAAAAAATTTAAAATAATATTTTTATCAAATTTAAAAATACCGCTAAGCATTGCTGCAAATACAAATCCTAGTAGATATCCCATTGTCGGCCCAACAAAGTACACTATGCCTAAGCCTTTTTCCGGTGTTCCTGAAAAAACAGGTAATCCAATTATACCTTCTAATAAATACAAAGAGATAATTGCACCTCCTAATTTCCAACCAAAGCACACACCAATTAAAAGTACTATAAACGTCTGCATAGTCATAGGAACAGGATAAAAGGGTATTTTTAATTTCGCTGAAATAGCTAGTAGAATAGAACTTACTAAAATTACAAAAAAATATTTTAAAATTTTTATTTGTTTTAAATTTTTTACCGACTCCATTATTTAATTTACCTTTATTTTAAGAAATTATCTAGTTTTTTGTTAATTGGATAAAAACATCTTCCAGGTTACCCTCGTCTATTGAAATATCAAGTATTTTCAAGTTTTTTTCTTTTAAATAATTTATTAGTTGCTCGAAGTCAATTGATTCTTTTTCATAATTTACTAAAATTGAATCTTTCGACTCAATTGAAAATTTTACATTTGGTAATTTGAGTATCAGATTTGAGTCAAATTCTTTAAGTTTAAATGTGATTTTTTTTGTTTTTATTCTTTCTAAAAGTTTCTTTGTTGTATCTAAGGCTACTAAATTACCTTTATTAATAATTGCTATTCTGTCACACATTTCTTGAGCCTCGAAGAGGTAGTGAGTAGTTAAAATTATTGTAACACCTATTTTGTTAAGTTCTTTTAAATTTTCCCATAAATTTTTTCTCAACTCAACATCAACTCCCGCAGTTGGCTCATCCAAAACTAGAATTGGTGGCTGGTGAACCATTGCCTTAGCAATTAATAATCTTCTTTTCATACCTCCTGATAAATTTCTAGAATAACTGTTAGCTTGTTCACTTAATGAAACTAGCTTTAAAATCGTCTCAGTAATTTTTTGACTATTTTTAATTCCATAAAGACCTGCCTGCAAATCAAGTAATTTTTTTGGACTAAAAAAAGCATCTAAATTCACTTCTTGAGGTACTATTCCAATTGACGCTCTTACTTGTCTTGGATTTTTATCAAGATCGAATCCCCATACATTTACCTTGCCCTTTGTTTTGACAACTGTGCCAGCTAATATACTCAAAAATGTTGTTTTCCCCGCTCCGTTAGGTCCCAATAAACCAAAAATCTCACCCTGCTTCACTTCAAGAGTAATATTATTCAATGCATTTATCTCAGTAGCCTTTTTTTTGTCTCGTAAATATACTTTTGAAAGGTTTTCAACAGATAAAGCAGTTTTCATCATAAAATTTTAATATAACATTAAATT
>NZFE01000022.1 GCA_002689245.1 Candidatus Pelagibacter sp. | reverse complement strand
CCTTTACCACCCACCATTTGGGGGTGTAGCTCAGTTTGGTTAGAGCGCCTGCCTGTCACGCAGGAGGCCGCGGGTTCGAGTCCCGTCACTCCCGCCATTTACATTTAATTTTCTAACTCTTTTATATTAATTATGTTTTTTTGATAAGTTTGAATTGTTTTTTTTAATATCGTTAAAAAAATTCCATGCTAGAACAACCATAGTATTCTTATTATCTTTTATATACTTTTTGCTTTTAATTGGTATTTTAACTCCAGGTATAAACTTGTTATGTTTTAGCGAATTGTCTTCAACTATAAAATCTATTTGATCTGAAATTCCATAAAAATTTAATGCGGTAGTAGCTTTTGCAGGTGCGCCGAAGCCAATAATTTTTTTTCCGTTTTTTTTTAATTTAGTAAAATTTTTAATTATATTATCTCTAATTTCATAAACTTTTTTGCCAAAATTTTCGTAAGTTTTAAATTTTGTAATTCCAAATTTTTTTTCCTCCTCAAGAAGTTTTTTCACACTGCTATCTATCTTTTTATTTTTTTCTTTTGAAACATATATCCTTATAGAGCCACCATGAGTATTAATTTTTTCTGATCGAAATATAGTTGCATTTAATTGTTTGAAAAAATTATTTAATGAAGTTAATGACCAATAATTATAGTGTTCGTGGTAAATATTATCAAAAGTTACATCTTTGAGTGTATTTAATAAATATTGGACCTCAATTATTATCACTCCTTTTTTATCTAATAACTTAAACATGCAATCTGCCATTTCTTTTAGATTATCAGAGTGTGCAAAAACATTAGATGCTAAAATTAAATTAGCGCCTTTTTTGATTTTTTTTGTATTCTTTTTATTTAAAAAACCATTAAAAGTTTTAATCTTATTTTTATTTGCGATTTTTGCTAGATTTTTTGCAGGTTCTATTCCTAAAATATTCTTAAAATTTAAATCTTTAAAGGGTTTTAAAGCTACGCCGTCATTACTTCCAACATCAATTATATACGATTTTTTAGGTTTAAGTTTTAACTGTTTAATATAACTTATAGCAGCTTTAACGAAATGATCTCTAAAAATTTTAGATGTTGATGATGTGTATAAATAGTTTGAAAACATTTTTTTTGGATCAACCGCAACTGATAACTGACAGTTGTAGCAATGATCACAATAATTCATTTCTAATGGATATAATTCGCTTTTTTCATTTTTGTTTTTAAGTAAATTGTTTGCTAGCGGTTGGTAACCTAACGAAACAACTCTTTTTAAATTTGTATTTCCACAGGATCTACATTCAAATTTATAACTTCCCATTAATAATTTTTTTTCATCTTCATCTACAAAAACGTGTTTAATTGTATGTGTTATACCGTAATTATCATGCTCCCTATCTCCTCTTACTAAATTTAAAAAAGTTGTATCTTTGGTGAAAACCATTGTGTGAGCTACATTTGGTTTTATAATTGAAAGTTGGCCTTCGTTTACAACTTGAGTAATTTTTGGGGAACCTGGATTAATAATATCTTGAAAAACTTCAATGATTTGTCCTTTAGTAAACAAACATTTTTGTTCTTGTTGAGGGTGGTAATGATTAGCTCTTATAGTTCCTTTTTTAGAGTTTATAAGTCCAATCAAATTAATTGGTTCTGTTAGTTCATGATTACTAATTTTTCCTCTCTTATCTACAAATTCGTTTTCTCCTTTTTTAACAAATTCTAAGTCTTTAATTAAATTCTGGCTTGACCATTTTGTAATCATTTCTTTAATACTTTCCTCTAAAGTATAAAGAAATTTAAAACCCTTTTTTTTTATTTTTTTATTTGAAAGGGAAAATCCTAGATTTGGTATTTCGTCGTTAGTCTCTCTTAAAATAATATTGGGATTGTACTTTTTGCATATTTCAGCAACCTCTTTAACTGTTACTGTGTCTTTGGTTAAATTAAATAATTCTTTATTGATATCTTTTCTTTCCTCAATAAATTTGAAGCACCTAGCTACGTCGATTAAAGGAACTAGACTTTTAATTTGTTTTCCTCCAGAAAACAATTTTAAAACTCCATTTTGTGAAGCTATCTTGGAAAATAAATTAGGCATTATATCGATTCTCATTGTGTCGGTTGAATATCCATATACGGAACCTAACCTTAAAATAACGTAATTTTTTCCTGAGTCTTTGAGTTGTTTTTCATTGAAATCTTTAGATTTTGCATAAGCTAAAATTGGCGATGTGGCTTCGTTTTCTTCAATATTTTTTTTTACTTTACTAATTCCCTCATAAACTACATGAGTTGATGGCAAAATAATTTTACATTCATTTGAAATAACATCTAATATATTTTGCGTTCCCTCCTCTGCAATAATTTTAATTTTATCATTTAATTGATCATTGCTCTCACTTTTTACTCTAGGTACTTGTGTTATACCTGCCAAATGATGAATAATATCTGCATCCTTACAATATTGGTTTATTAATTCTTTATTTAGAATGTCACCTTGAACAAAATTTATATTCCAATTTCTTAATTGATTTACTCTTTCTGATATAAATCTATTATCGATGACAGTTATTTTATCGCTCCAGCTGTATCCAGAGTATATCTTACATAACTCGGTCCCAATGTATCCTAAACCACCGGTAATAATAATTTTCTTTCCCATAGAAAAATTAATCTACTCCAAATGCTATTTAGAAACAATATGCTTGATAAGTTAAATACTTAGTTAATAGGTGGTTTTGACTCTTCTTTATTTTTGCTTTTTGGTAATTGTTCAACATCTACCCACTCTACTCTTTTAAGATTTTTAGTAAGGGCAATCTACAAAACTTCATCAACATTTTTTACAGCAATGATTTCCATATTTTTTTTAATTGATTCCGGAACTTCAGTAAGATCTTTTTTATTTTCTATCGGTATTAAAACCTTTTTAATACCTGCTCTATGAGCTGCCAAAAGTTTTTCTTTTAAGCCGCCTATAGGTAAAACCAAACCTCTCAAAGTAACTTCTCCAGTCATTGCTACATTTTTATCTACAGGTATCTCTGTTATCGCGGAAACTATTGAAGTGACCATTGCTATTCCAGCTGATGGTCCATCCTTTGGTGTAGCTCCTTCAGGAACATGTATATGAAAATCTTTTTTATCAAAAATAGGTGGTATTATTCCAAATTCTAGACTTTTGGATCTTATATAAGATTTAGCAGCTTTCACGGACTCTTGCATTACTTCTCCAAGTTTACCAGTTATTTGCATTTTTCCCTTGCCTGGCATCACGGCAGACTCTATTTTTAATATTTCTCCTCCTACTTCAGTCCAAGCTAAACCTGTTACAACTCCAATTCTATTCTCCTCTTCTATTTCTCCATACTTAAACTTTTGTACACCTAAATAATTACTTAATTCCTTCTCATTTAATGAGGTGTTTACTTTTTCTTTCGCGTCAATTTTCTTAACTAGCTTCCTAGCAATCTTAGCAATTTCCCTCTCTAAATTTCTTACACCTGACTCTCTCGTGTAATTTCTAATTATTTTTCTATTTATATCTTCATTTAATTTCCACTCATCTTTTTTAAGTCCATTATTTTTACTTTGCTTAGGTATTAAATATTTTTGCGAAATGTTTACTTTTTCATCCTCAGTGTAACCTGATATTCTTATAACTTCCATTCTATCTAAAAGAGGAGGTAAAATATTTAAAGTATTTGCAGTTGTAACAAACATCACGTCTGACAAATCATAATCCACTTCTAAATAGTGATCATTAAATTCTTTATTTTGTTCTGGATCTAAAGCTTCCAACAAAGCTGAAGAGGGATCACCTCTGTAATCATTTCCTACTTTATCAATTTCATCTAACAAAAATAAAGGATTTCTCGAACCAGCTTTTTTCATCATTTGAATTATTTTTCCTGGCAAAGATCCTATATAAGTTCTTCTATGACCTCTTATTTCAGCCTCGTCTCTTATTCCGCCCAAAGATATTCTGATAAATTTTCTATTAGTCGCTTTCGCGATTGATTTTCCTAAAGAAGTTTTACCAACACCTGGAGGGCCAACTAGACAGAGTATGGGTCCTTTCATTTTTTGAATTCTCTTTTGAACTGCTAAAAATTCAATAATTCTCTCCTTAACTTTTTCTAATCCATAATGATCTTCATCAAGGATTTTTTGTGCTGAACTTAAATCAGTATTTATTTTTGTTTTTTCGGACCACGGAAGCTCTGTCATCCAATCAAGATAGTTTCTAACAACAGTTGCTTCTGCTGACATAGGGCTCATAGATTTTAACTTCTTTAATTCTGAAAAGCATTTTTCTTGCGCAATTTTAGGCATTTTAGCTTTTGTTATAGCTTTTGAGATATTAGCAATCTCATCTTTGCCTTCATCAATTTCTCCTAGTTCTTTTTGAATGGCTTTTAATTGTTCATTTAAATAATATTCTCTTTGAGTTTTTTCCATTTGATTTTTTACTCTTCCTCTAATCTTCTTTTCTACAGAGATTACACTTGTTTCTTTATTTACTATCTCATAAATTTTTTCTAGCCTTTTTCTTAGGTCTCTAATTTCTAGAATTTCTTGTTTTTGAAAAATTTTAATATTTAAGTTTGCTGCGATATTGTCAGCTATTATTTTTGCATCTTTTGAATTTTTGATAATGTTTAAATTTTCATTAAAATCCTTTTTATTTAAAACTATCAATTTTTCAAATCTTTTAACGAGGCTTTGCGCGTAAACATCAAGATCTTTTGATATATTAATGTCATCTGCTATTTCAACATCACATTTTAGAAAACTTGTCTCATTTTTAATATTGACAATTTTTACTCTTTTTTGTCCCTCTACAAGAACTTTGACAGTTCCATCTGGTAACTTTAGAAGTTGAAGTACTTTACTAAGACATCCATAAGAATATAGATCTTTATCTATTGGATCATCAGTTTCTGAATTCTTCTGAGCAACTAATATAATTGATTTGTCCGTTTTCATTGCTTCTTGGAGAGCTTTTATTGACTTTTCTCTACCAACAAATAATGGGACAACAATTGACGGAAAGATAACAATGTCTCTTAGAGGTAATAAAGGTTTTGTATAAGTAACATCCATACAACTTTATATGATATTCTTTATCAATATTTCAAGGATCAAATTGGCTTATGCAACAGATGTTGATTGTTTTTTACCGTAAGTGATAATTGGGTCACTGTCGCCTTTTGCTGAAGATTTATCAATAGTTACTTTTAAAACGTCATCTTTATCTGGTAGTTCAAACATGGTTTTAAGCAATATGTTCTCCAATATAGACCTAAGTCCTCTAGCTCCAGTCTTCTTTTTAATAGCTTTTTTTGCTATTTCTAGAATAGCATCATCTTGAAATTCTAACTCAACATTTTCGAATTCGAAGAGTCTTTTATATTGTTTGATAAGTGAGTTCTTAGGTTCTTTTAGAATTTTTATTAAAGAAGACTCATTCAATTCATCCAAGGTTGCTATTATTGGCATCCTACCGATAAATTCAGGTATTAATCCATATTTAATTAAATCCTCTGGTTCTAAAGAATTCATCAGCTCTGATAAAGGAAGTTCCTTATAGCTTTTTACCTTAGCTCCGAAGCCTATCGAGCTTCCTTTTCCCCTACTATCAATAATCTTATCCAAGCCTGCAAAAGCCCCACCACAAATAAATAAAATATTTGTAGTGTCTACTTGTAAAAATTCTTGTTGAGGATGTTTTCTTCCACCTTGTGGAGGTACACTCGCGATAGTTCCTTCCATAATTTTTAATAAGGCTTGTTGAACACCTTCTCCAGAAACATCTCTTGTTATTGATGGATTTTCAGACTTTCTACTAATTTTATCTACTTCATCTATATATACAATGCCTCTTTGTGCTTTTTCAACATTGTAATCTGCAGCTTGTAAAAGTTTCAAAATAATATTTTCAACATCTTCTCCAACATAACCTGCCTCGGTAAGGGTAGTGGCGTCAGCCATAGTAAAAGGTACATCTAAAATTTTTGCTAAAGTTTGTGCAAGCAATGTTTTTCCGCAACCAGTTGGACCAACCAGTAAAATATTTGATTTAGATAATTCTACGTCCTTATTAGATTTAACTTCATGATTTAGTCTTTTGTAATGATTATGAACTGCTACAGATAAGACTTCTTTAGCGTTCTTCTGACCAATAACATAATCATCTAAGACACCGCAGATCTCTTTAGGTGTTGGAACTCCATCTTGATGTTTTATAAGAGAACTTTTATTTTCCTCTTTGATTATATCCATGCAAAGCTCAACACACTCATCGCATATAAATACAGTAGGACCTGCAATTAGTTTTCTAACTTCGTGTTGGCTTTTGCCGCAAAAGGAACAGTATAATATATTTTTATTATTTTTATCACTCATAACGAATCAATATCTTAATAATAAAGTTGAAATAAATTCTAATCAAGTCCAAGTTGAAATTTGACCTATATATTGTGTGTTATTTTCTTTTTTCCACAACAGAGTCTATTAAACCAAATTTTTTTGCTTCTTCTGGGGTCATAAAATTATCTCTTTCTAAAGCTTTAGAAATTTCATCAACTGATTTTCCTGTGTGTTTTGAATAAATTGTATTCAGTCTAGTTTTTAATGACAATATTTCTTTGGCATGTATCTGAATATCAGTTGCCTGACCCTGGAAACCAGCGGAAGGTTGATGAACCATTATTCTTGAATTAGGTAGTGAATATCTTTTTCCTTTTTCACCAGCAGATAACAAAAAAGATCCCATTGAAGATGCTTGACCAATACATAAAGTCGAAACTGGTGAGTTTATATATTGCATTGTATCGTAAATACCTAAACCAGATGTAACTAACCCACCGGGGTTATTAATGTAAAAACTTATTTCTTTATTAGGATTTTCTGACTCTAAAAATAATAATTGTGCAGTTACTAAAGACGCAACACTATCATTTACTGGTCCTACAAGAAAAACTATTCTCTCCTTTAATAATCTAGAATATATATCGTAGGCTCTTTCCCCTTTGCTAGATTGCTCAACAACCATGGGAATTAAGTTGTTCATTTTTTCTTCTAAGTTGCGACTCATAACTTTGTTTTATACAACTATTGATTACTTTTTGCTAATTTTTTTTGATTTTATAGGTTTTGTATCTTTCTTTTTATCGTCGGTACTTGCTTTTGCTTTATTTTCTTCGTTAAAGGTCGTTATCAATTTTTCAGCTTCTTTTATTGTTAATTCTTTTTTAGTCAAATTTATTTTTGATTTTATAAATTGAATTATTTTTTCTTCGTATAGCGAGCTCTGTAGATGCTGAGTAGCAGACGGATTTTTTTGGTAATATTCAAAAACAAATTTTTCTTGGCCAGGCATACTTTTCACCTGTTTCTGAATTTCATTTTTTATTTCATCTTCTGTAACTTTTATCTTATTAGCTTCACCATACTCATTTAAGATTAAACCTAATGTTATTCTTTTTTTTGCAGATTCTATATTTTTATCATTATTCTTCGACTCTGGATTTTTTGGGATTGATTTAAGCTCGTTATCAATTAAATTTTGAGGAACATCAACTTTATGATTTTTTTCTAATTGATCTAATATTTCTTTTTTTGAAATTGAGTTTAATGCCATATTGTACTGATCAGTAATTTGATTCTTAACTTTTTCAGTTAAGTCTAATAAATTTTTTTGCTCCTAATTTTTTTGCAAAATCATCATTAAGTTTGTTTTTTTTTTGGACTTTTTATATTTGAGATCTCACATTCAAAAACCGCTTTTTTATTAGCTAGTTCTTTTTTTGGATGATTTTTAGGTAGAGTAGATATAACTTTTTTCTTTTCTTTTTTTTTTAATGCCTATTAATTGTTTGTCAAAACCTTCTAAAAATAAATCTTTACCAAGTTCAATTGCAACATCTTTTCCTTTTCCGCCTTCGAATTCTTTGTTATCAACCGTAGCTTCATAATTAAATATAACCTGATCACCTAATTCTGATTTAGCATTGTTATCTTTGTCTTCAAAAGATTTATATTCGTTAGATAGATTTTCCAATCTCTCATCTAAAATATCTTTGCCAATTTTTACTTTGTAATCTGATACTTTATATTTTTCAAATGATTGTAATTTTATTTCAGGAAGCAAATCTAATTGTAATTCAAAGTTTAAATCTTTGCCTTCNCCAAANGTTTTTANNTCNATTTTNGGTTGNCCNGCNANTTTTAANTTTTTNTCNTNNATNGCTTTNGNAGNNCNNTCTTTTAAAATNTTATCTATNACNTCACCNTANATTGCTTTNCCAAANTGANTTTTTATTACTNNNGGNGGNACNTTTCCTTTTCNNAANCCTTTNAGATNTATTTCNNNTTGNANTTCNANNAANCTNTNNTCNAANTTTTTTTTTATTTCANNNTTATCTACNATNATNGATAATANTAGTTTTNAAACCTTTTTTTGANTGNNNTTGTANTTTCATATAAATATNAAATTGGTGGGCAAGAAGAGACTCGAACTCTTAAGCCTTGCGGCACTAGTTCCTAAGACTAGCGCGTATACCAATTCCGCCACTTGCCCTTATTAATTTGTGTTTATATATCAATTTTTTTTTTAACAAAACTATTTAGTCTTAAATAAATAAGTAAATAAATAATAATTAAGCCAAAAAACCAATACTTACATATCAACCCGCTTTCTTTTACCCAAACGCTTGGNAAAATAAATAGGCAATAAATCGCATTNATATATAAAGTGTTTAAATAATTACAATCTTTGCCTGGTNTGATTATTTTTAAAATTTTATATGTTATCATGTGAAGATGTTCNCGATCAGGCTTTATAGGTGATTTTTTTTGTATCAATTTTCTAAAAAATGANAAGAAAACTTCAAAAAATAAATAAAACAATAAGATACAGTAAAAAAAGGANGAAATATTNGGATTTAAGTTATTAGTTTCAATNACATTTAAAGCAGTAAAAGTTCCAAAAAGATAAGCNCCGCCATCNCCCATAAAAATTTTTGCAGACGGGAAATTAAATAGCAAAAATATCAAAAGAATTATTATTTGGGCAGTTATTAAAATTGATATTGTTTGAAATTGATTTTCAATATTTATATACAATAATATCGAATTTATAATTATTAATTGAAATGCTAATAAACCATTAAATCCATCAATTAAATTAGAACCGTTTATAATAAACAAGAAACATAAAACAATAAAAAATAAATAGACTATATTTATACTTAAGATTTTGTTAAGAAAAATAAAATCAATTCCATTTATTTCGATAGAAAAAATTTTTATCGAAATCAGAATGAAGACAGTCATTAATATTAACCTTGCCTTCGGACTAAATTTAATTTTTAAGTCGTCCAAAAACCCAATTAAGAATAATCCTACTCCNAAGATTAAATAATCTAGATATATTATAGAAAATAAAAGATTNTTTAANAGAACAAATATCAGAAAAGAAATTATACACGCTAAACCTCCGCTTCTAGGNGTATCGTTTTTNTGAAAGGCTTGAGGTTTTTCAAAGTCATTATCAAATAATAATCCATTAAATATTTTATGAGATAGTTTTTGAATAATAAAGAATGAAAAAAAGCTAAGGAATGAGAATATAGATAAGAGGCTAAATTCTAAAGATTCACTTTGCATTAGATTTTATTTTAATCCTTTGTTGTTTTTTTTAACAATATAAATTCCAAAAATTATTATACTCAATGAAATCAAAACACGCCAAGTAATAACTTCATCCATAANAAAATAGCCAAAAAATACTCCAAAAATTGGAATTAAATATGCTACTTGTGTTTGAAATACTAGTCCGTTAACAGATAGAATTCTAAATCTTATTAACCAAGCCAATCCTGTTGCAACAATACCTAGGTAAAGTAAAGATAGCGTGGATTCAAGAGAAGGATTAGCGCGCCATGGTTCTTCCAACAATAAAGCCATTGGAAAAAGAAAAATTAGTGACCAAATCGTTGTAGAAGTTGTAACGTTTTCATTGCCTCTATTTTTAATTTGTATAGTTAAAATTCCTCCGATTGAATAAAATGTTGACCCTAAGATTGTAATTAAAGCAAAGATGTAATTGCTTTCATTAATTACAATTTTATCTAAAAATAAAAATAATATACCTGAAAAACCTATTAAAATTCCTATTACCTTAAACATATTTATTTTTTCATTTTTCGTGAAGAAGTGGGCTAATATTGTGCCGCTTAATGGAGTTGTGCTCATTAGCATTGCAGCTAAATAACTATTAATTTTACTAGTGCCTATAGCTATTAAAATAAAAGGTATAGCAATATTACATAGTCCGATTAAAGCATAATATTTCCATTCTTTTGAGAAGGCTTTTATTTTGATATTTTTAATTTTGCAGAGTAAAATTAATGGTATGCTTGCAAATATAACTCTGACCAAAGCTAAGGTTATAGGCTCGTAAGAATAAGTAGCTATTTTAATATTGAAAAAAGATGAGCCCCAAATTAAGCCCAATAAAACAAGTAAAAAAATATCAAACGAATTTGCCTCTCTCATAATATGCAATTAAAAATTGTATTGATGNTCTANACGCATAGCTGATATCATTTTATTAGAGGATATTCTATANTTATATTCTGCTATTAAACTGAAAAAATTATACAAATGAGTGCNAGTAAAATAAATAAACTAATTAAAGATAAAGAAGTAGAATTCGTAGATCTAAGATTTACTGACCCTAAAGGAAAACTACAACATCTTACCATGGATAGTACTGTTGTAGATGAGGACATGCTTGAAAAAGGGGTATTTTTTGATGGTTCCTCTATCGCAGGATGGAAAGCTATCAACGAGTCTGACATGATACTTAAACCAGATTTGTCTAGACCTATTATTGATCCATTTAATTCCCATACTACATTAAATATATTTTGTGACATCATGGATGCTGTAAAAAAAGATCCTTACGGGAGAGATCCGAGAGGAACTGCAAAAAAAGCT
>NZFE01000021.1 GCA_002689245.1 Candidatus Pelagibacter sp. | reverse complement strand
CTCGTCTGGTAGACACGGGTTGGAAGGCAATGGCAACATGTGTTTTACAATACGGCTTTCCGTTTTCGGCTTGGTGCCCACAAAACCAAAATTCGTCAGTAGCTGGATCACCAATCGGCCATTTACATGTCCTTTCAGTAAGTTCCATAAGGCTCAATTTCTTTGCTCTCTTCTCTAATTCGATCATATCAGCTAGCGCTTTTTTATCTAGCTCTGTTGCCGCACTTATCCCAGGAAAAACTTCTGCCACATCGCTGAAAACACTTTCATTTTTTGTCTTTTGGTCAATATCGTTTTGACTTTTTTCTATGTTCTTCTTAGAAGGTTTTCGGCCTCTTTTCTTTCCAGTTTTAGCCTTTACAGTTGGTTTTTCATCGATGTCTGAGGATTGAACACCTTTTATTGTACTTAGGGGGGCTAATTTCTTTTCTTTATTGGATAAAGACGGTTTTATACTGCTATCAGATTCATCCTTTGAATTATTGCTTCTCTCTGATAAACCTAGCCTGTGAATCTTACCAATCACTGCATTTCTAGATACACCTTCTCCTAATTCATTGGCTATTTGGCTAGCACTATTTCCACTTTTCCACAGAGTTGTTAATAGTTCTACTCTTTCAAAGGTCCAAGCCATATATAATCTTTCNTTGGTNTTTATTTAGCGTTTATANTCTATATAGATCAAATCNATAAATAAACCAGTAATAAAAGTGATATTTTAAAAATTTAGGTTNTTCTGGCTTTTTTGAAGCATATTTGCTTTTATGTAGCAAAAGAGTACNGGCGTTGTTTGTGGCAGCTTNTGAAAAATTGAAGTATTTAAAAGTTATAAAGCTTCAATAAATTACNTTTATTGAAATTTTAAATTAGCNAGGTTAATGTTCTCACATGGAAAAATACTTACTCCCAACATATAACAGAACACCAATTTCTTTTGTTANAGGTGACGGATTATGGTTAGANACTAGCGATGGAGTAAANTACTTGGATGTTGGTTCAGGCATTGCNGTTAATATTCTAGGGCACTGTAATAAATCTTTAGTTTCAGCNTTGGTAGCNCAGGCNCAAGAGTTATGGCATACCTCAAATCTGTACAGAATTAGTAACCAAGAAAAACTTGCTGAAATTCTTGTAAAAAATACATTTTCAGATTTGGTTTTTTTTACAAATTCTGGGGCTGAGGCAACTGATTGTGCTATAAAAATGGCAAGAAAATTTCACTCCATTAACGGTAATGCGCGACATGAAATAATATCTTTTGACGGGTCATTTCATGGAAGGACTTTAGGTGCAATCTCTACCTCCAATGCTNCAAAAATGACTGAAGGCTTTGGCCCACTTTTACCAGGGTGTAAGTCGATTCCCCTAAATGATAAAGATTTAATAGTTCATAGTATTTCCGATCGTACCGCTGCTGTTATTATTGAACCAATCCAGGGAGAAGGAGGCATCAATATAGTACCGGATCATACNTTAAGTTTATTAAGGAAGTTGTGTGACCAGCATGGGGTTCTATTAATTTTTGATGAAGTTCAGTGCGGAGTGGGTCGAACTGGAAAGTTGTTTGCACATGAATGGTCAGGAATTTTTCCTGATATTATGACCATTGCCAAAGGTATAGGCGGGGGAATGCCTCTAGGTGCATGCCTGGCAAGCAATTCGGCAGCGAAAGGTATGGGATTGGGCTCGCATGGATCAACCTACGGTGGTAANCCTCTAGCATGTGCGGTAGGGATAGAAGTGCTNAACCAGGTTTTGGAANTGGATTTCCTGCCTAACGTAAGGAGAATAGCAGGCNATTGGTCTCAGAAATTGGCAGGTTTGGTACAAGAATATGAACCAGTCTTCGAAGGAGTTAAAGGCATGGGGTTAATGTTAGGACTAAAGACTAAAGTTAATAATCAACTTTTCATAGAGGAAGCATTTAAAAATAACCTATTACTTGTCCCAGCTGCAGACAATACTGTCAGACTTTTGCCACCATTAAATATAAATAAATCTGAAGTTGATTTAGTAATTAAACTACTAAAAGAGTCAGCAGAAGGACTTATAAAGTGAGTGATTTTTTAGAGGTAGAAGATCTTTCTTTANGTGACCTTAGAATCATTTTTGAAGATTCTGGNANTATTAAAAAATTGAGATCTATGAGGTCTANGGGAGCACTTGATCCNGTACTTTCATTAAATAANCGCGTTATAGCACTGCTTTTTGCAAAGCCATCAACTAGGACAAGATTTTCTTTTGAGGTTGGCATTAACCAGATGGGTGGCAAAGCTATATCAGTTTCAGAGAATGAAATGCAACTTGCTAATGGAGAAAAGATCTCTGATACGGCTCAAGTATTATCCCAATATGTGGATTTGATAGTATTGAGGACTAATCGCCATGGAGATTTATTAGAATTAGCNAAAAATTCTGAAATACCNGTTATAAATGGATTAACCAATCATTCACATCCNTGCCAAGTTTTATCTGATATTTTTACCTATGAAGAACTTGTTGGCTCATTAAAAGGTAAAAAAGTTGTTTGGTTAGGAGATGGTAATAACGTTTTTAATAGCTATTTGCAAGCGGCAGAAAAATTTGATTTTAACCTTGTATACTCTGGACCAGAACGTTTTGCACCAGAGAATAAAATTGGATTCGACAATTATGACTTTGAAGAAGATCCCGAAAAGGCAGCAAAGGGAGNTGATCTTTTGATTACAGATACTTGGTTCTCAATGCATCAGACCCAGAAAGAGCGAACGGAGCGAGAAAAACTAATTAGTGATTACAGTATAACTCAAGACTTATTGAAAGTTGCAAAGTCAGACTGTATCGTTTTCCATTGTATGCCTCTTTATCGGGATAAAGAAATTAGTTCTGNCGTTGTTGAAAGATTCTTTAAAATTTTCCTCCTTCAAGCTGAGAATAGATTGCATGTGCAAAAAGCAATCATGAAATGGTGTCTCTCTCAAACTTNAAGATAAGATATTTTATTGCTTTAAAAATTTACACCACCACTTTTAGACTTCAAAGCCGTCCTTAGTCATTTTGAACTTTCCATCTAATGTTTTGAAGGNCCANTCAGAACTTTTTTGGAGACCACCAAGAGGATAAATATGTAATCCTTCAATTCTGAGAGCTCCATTATCAGNTTTGCCTCTCGCTAATTCTCTAATAAGACGGTCAGGAGTTTGGGTCTTGATTAAATTCACCATTTTACTCCCTTGTTTTTTTAAGAAGTCAATAGAATTTCCAATACCACAAGAAATTGAATATTTCATCAGAGTTGACAATTTTGCGATACCTGGAATTCCAATAATAATTGGCAGTTTATTGCCTTCTGAGTTAATTTTTCTTGCCCATTCCAAGATAACCTCTGATTGAAAGCAAAATTGTGTAACAATAAAGAGTTTAGCATTTGTCATATCACTATACTTATTCTTCTTTAGTAATGCTTTTTGAATTTCTTCATCTGATATGTCNGGACTTCCCTCTGGATGTCCGGCTACTCCTATTTCAGTTATGCCATATTTATCAAAAATTCCAGTTTCGAGAAGACTTGTACTATCAGGAAAGGGACCAAGCTGCTCTTTACCCGCACCAGCCACCGTGAGAATTTTCGTTACGGCAGCCTCACCCGTAACTCTTTTTACATAATCTTCTAGCATTTGTTTTGATTCTATTGAGCGAGCTGCAAAATGAGGGGCTGGATTCAGTCCTTCTACCCGGAGTTTCTTAGCAGTTAGAACAGTTTCCTTATAATCTGAACCAGGTAAAAAAGTAATAAAAACGGTAGTATTTGGTCTGACAAAATTTGAAAAATTTTCAATNTTTTTGGCGCCACTTGGGGTAGTTTCAAGAGAAAAATTATTTAGCAATTCAATTATACATCTGGCTTCTTGGCTGGCTGAATTAGGGCTATCCGAGTTCTGTAAATTCATACCTTTTCCTTTTATTTTGCAATAACTNTCTAATCCCNCTGAAATGACTTTTACTTACTCNAGANAGTTCAAAANTATTTTTATTTTTTTGAATGTATGTTTTTGATGATTATCAAACTTGAAGGTTTGGTCAANANNTTATTTAGACTNTTCAGCTTAATTAACTCTGTNTTAGAAGTAAATAGGTTGAAATCCATAAACGATATTTTGTATAATNGNGTTTATCTATTTTTGNAGGGGGCTTANAATGACAAAATTATCTATCCTNTACTGGCAGGATATTCCTACAGTTGTTGAAGGCAAAGATAAGNANGGAGTACATAAGGTAGAGCTCTCTAATCGTTTCAGTGAGCTTGTTGATATGGTTGCTATGCGAAAGGGTTTGGTGGGTACTGATGAATATTTGGAAAACTGGAAAAAAAGGAGGCTACCAAGTTCTGAAGAATCTGCAAAACAGGGTGTTAAAGATCTAGNCGAGGANTTTGAAAAACGTTTCGACGAAATTAAAACTAAGGCTTTGAGTTCACTTCNATAGTTCCTTAACGNTAATGTTCANTCTTTCAAAATTTGAGNGTATCAGGTTTCCCTTTCCAGACTTAAAAATCGAAAGTGTATTGAGATCACAAGGCTACAGAAAAAAACATAAAGTTAGACTTGTCATAAGGAAAGCTGCTTCTGAATCGATAAAAAAACTACGTGATAGTGCTGCCCCACAGGGGTTCTTTTTATTTGAAAAGATTAAAACGCTTGAGGTTAATAAATTGAAAATGAATTCAGGGGTAGAATTTAATTGTCCAGTTTTTGAAAATATGCTTAACGGGAGCACACATCTAATATCTTTTGTTATCACATTAGGAAAAGAGGTTGATGAGAAAATTCGCAGTCATGCAGGGGATGCAGACGAACCCCTTGCCAATCTTTTTCTGGAAACAGCCGCCAGACTTTGCTTAGAATTGGTAATAAGACAGGCAAGGATCAAGCTTACAGAATTTTCTAGGCTCAATGAAATGGTACTTGGGAAGCGGATGGCTCCAGGATATAGCTATAAAGAAAAAATAACAAATAACAGAGTAATGTGGGATTTAAATGAGCAGGCTAACTTATTTAAAATGTTTAGAGGTTTTGAAATCCCAGTAAAACTTATGGAGAGCAGCACTATGATTCCTAGAATGAGCCGATCTGGAATTTTTGGCTTAAGAGGAATTGATAAGTAAACAAAAAAAACTTTATCTTTTGGTACAGTTATTTTCACAAATCATATGAATCTATGGTGCCCGCTGCCGGACTCGAACCGGCACGACTGTTAGGTCGAGGGATTTTAAGTCCCTTGTGTCTACCAATTCCACCAAGCGGGCATATTGTTTACCTCTGTTTAACTAAACACTTTTTTGTTGCTTTTACTTAAATCACTCTTAGCTGATTTGCCAAAAATGTCACTATTTGCCAATCGTTTCACCATAATTTTTGGGTATATTTTCCCAAAAGCCGTAATGCCCCTTGTGTCTACCAACATCAGTTATTCCTCCAACTCATTGATATCGTATTTAAGGTAATTGAGTTGCAAATAAGCATATCTAATAGTCTTAGCAATTGTTCTATGCTCCATAATTACTTTCAAAGTTACCAAGTCTACAACTTTTTGTACGTTCGTCAAGAATGGCAAGAGCTCGTTCATTAAGTTGTGTGAGATGAGAATGACCATTCTTTTTTATTTCAATATGTGGAACAATTTTTAAAAAATACTGAGCGCGAATATTCCTAAGTTCACTACCAACATACCCTCCTCTATACAAACTATGACAGCATCAATTAAATCTTTGTCTCCCAAAGATTCAAGTAAACTGAGCATCGTATATTCTTCTTCAAAGTAAATCCACCTTATACAACTATCACCCTCTGTTTCACACTTAACAATGGGCTATTAGCATGTTGCCAATAATTGGCATCTATAGTTGATTTATGTCGAAGAAATTCTTTGTAATGAGCATTTTAGATCAAGAAAGTTAAAAATTTGATATAACTAACTTTTTTAGGTCTTTAAATTTCATTAGTAAGCAATTAATTAATGATTAAATAAATTAATTATAAACTGTCTAGGAAAATTTATGTTACAAGTCAGTCTTACCTACGTCGCTATGCTTATATTTTTCGTTTTATGCGAAGTAATCGTGCTTACTAACATAATGCAACCTTTATTTTTTAAGCATATTGGCCATTTAATGAAGGAAAACACAAACTTTGCAATGGCATCCATTTTTTACTTGTTTTACGTTGCTGGGGTTTATTGGTTTGCCACAAAGGCAGGTCTTAGGGCAGAATCTATTCTAATAGCCGTATTATCGGGAGGTTTTTTAGGTTTTTTAGCATTCGGGACTTATGAAATTACAAATTTTTTGATCCTCAAAGACTGGAAAATAACCTTAGTGTTTATCGATACACTCTGGGGTGTTTTGATTTCAGGTGCAATGGCCGGAGTTGGGTTTCAAGTATACAAATGGCTCCAATAGAAAGTCTTTTGCCAAATAGATCCAAAGTGGAAATATCTTTTCAATTAACTAATTTCCAGCAAATTCTTTCTGGTAATCAAATACTTCTTCATCGCTGATTTTTTGAAAGAAAATACTTGGTTTGGAAATTTCATGTGTGTCACTTAGAGCGTCGACAAAAGATTTTAGATTTTGAGGTAACTTCAGCTTAGTAAATTGGAAGTGTTTTTGAATTTTTTCACACGATTCGGGGATAAATGGTTCTGATATAAGGGAATAAAAGTAAATAAGGTTTAATGCAAACCTTATGATCATTTGGGATCTTTCTGGGGTTTCCTTGAAGGCTGACCAAGGAGCAGCTCTTTGTAAATACTCATTTCCAATTACCCAAATTGTTCTTAATTCGCTACATGATTTTCTTATCTCAATACTCTCCATGAGATCTTTGAGGCATTTGTAATGCAAGTCAATTTTTTCAATTGTTTCTACTTCTAGTTGACCATACTTTCCCTTCTTAGGTATTTGTTGACCAAACTTACTTATGGAAAAACTAGAGACTCTAGATATAAAGTTTCCTAAGACATCTGCTAAGTCCTTATTTACAGTAGATTGGAAGCTAGCCCAAGTGAAGTCAGTATCAGAACTTTCTGGTGCATTTGAAAGTAGCCACCAACGCCAATAGTCAGCTGGATAAATATCTAAGGCCTTATCCATGAAAATCCCGCGATTTTCACTTGTCGAAAACTTTCCACCTTCATAAAGTAACCAATTAAAACCTTTGATAAAGTCTACCAACTTCCAGTTTTCCTGAGCACCAAATATAGTTGCTGGGAAAGAAATAGTATGGAAAGGGATATTATCCTTAGCCATGAATTGGACATAAAAAACATTTTCGGCTCCTTCTCCATTCAGCCACCAGGTTTTCCAAGAGTCAGGATCATGGTTACTATCAGACCATTCTCTAGTAGCTGCTATGTACGCGATGGGAGCATCGAACCAAACATAGAATACCTTTTCTTCAAACCCAGGCCAGAAGGCACCATATTTTTTTACTGGAACACCCCAAGATAAGTCTCTTGTTATGCTTCGATCCTTTAGTCCCTCTTTCGTATTGAGCCATTTTTTTGCTATTGATTTTGTTAGCGTAGGCCATTTTTCTTTAGTATTTATCCACTTTTCTAATTTACTTTTGAGTAGGCTTTGTTTGAGAAATAAGTGCTTAGTTTGTCGAATTTCGAGTAATTTAGAGCCTGATATTGTTGATTCTGGATCTATTAAATCAGTTGGGTCGAGTTGTTTTGTACAATTTTCACATTGGTCTCCACGGGCCTTTTCATATCCACAAGCAGGGCATGTACCAGTTATATACCTATCTGGTAGAAACCTTTTATCATCTAATGAGTAAATCTGACTTTCTTCTACCTCTTCTATATAGTTATTTTCCCATAATTTTATCGCGAAGTGTTGAGTAAGTTCGTAGTTTTGTTTGCTAGAAGATCTCCCAAAGTGATCAAATGAAATATTAAAGTCGTCTGCTATTTTTTTTTGCATCAACCACATGCTCTGACAGAAGTCTTCGACTGGTATCCCCTTATTTTTAGCTGCTAGCTCGGCAGGAGTACCGTGTTCGTCAGTTGCACATATAAAAAGAACGTCAAAGCCTGAAGACCTCATAAATCGAGCATAAACATCACTTGGAAGCTGACTTCCTATGAGATTACCTAAATGTTTAACTCCATTAATGTATGGCAAGGCTGAAGTTACTAGGATGCGCTTCATAAAATCTACCTATTTTCTGTCAAGTCATTAAAGTTTTTAGAAACAAGAATCACCTTTCTATGCTTTTTTATCCTAGAATTGTCTAGTTCTTTTGCACATCATTATTTTGTTTCTTCTTCTCAAATATATCGATACTTCTTTTTATATGTCCTGGGAAGTAGCTCTATGCACTAGTCCGTTATAACCCGTTATAACTTGCAAATTTTTTCTAAACTAAGTAAACAGATTACCAATCTAGGGCTTTAGCTCAGTTGGTAGAGCATCTGTCTCCAAAACCGAGGGTCGTGGGTTCGAGTCCCTCAGCCCCTGCCATTAAAATACCAGAGTGTAGATAACTAGTTAAAATTTGGAGCGTAAATAGTGTCTAATCCGTTAAAATATGTTCAGCAAGTACGCAGTGAGGTATCAAAAATAGTATGGCCAACCAGAAAGGAGACTATGACAACTACTCTTATGGTATTTGTTATGGCAGCTATTGTTGCGCTCTTTTTTTTCATAATTGATACTTTGACTAGTAATATTCTAGATATAATTTTGAAGTTATCCTCTTGATAAATGAAAGTAGCAGATGTATAGCCTATTTCATGGTAAATTTGATTCGCTCTTTTGTAAAATTTATGTGAGAGTATTTAAGGTGGCTTGGCTTATTGATTATTAATATCCGATAGGTCAATCTTCCTCTTTGGCTTCGAGGTGTTTGGGTAATGGCAATGCGTTGGTACTCCATTAGTGTGCTTTCTAATTATGAGAAAAGAGTAGCTGAAAATATTAAGGAGGC
>NZFE01000020.1 GCA_002689245.1 Candidatus Pelagibacter sp. | reverse complement strand
TTATGCAGCAGTAGCTCAGCTGGTTAGAGCACTAGTTTGTGGAACTAGGGGTCGGTGGTTCGAACCCACCCTGCTGTACCATAAAATGAAGAAAGATAAAAAAAACAAACCCTCAAAAGAACTTCCGTTAGGGTTCGTTGATAGACAAGAAAAAGAATTACTCGTACGTGATTTCATAATTTCTAATATTAAAAAAGTTATGATCAAGTATGGTTTTCAGTATCTCGAAACTCCAAGTTTTGAGTATAGTGATAGCATTGGAAAATTTTTACCAGATAAAGATAGACCTGACGAAGGTGTTTTTTCGTTTAAGGACGAAAAAAAATGGCTATCTCTTAGATATGATTTAACGGCACCATTAGCAAGGTACGTTGCAAAAAATTATTTGGAAATCGCAAAACCTTTTAAGAGATATCAACTTGGAACGGTGTGGAGAAATGAAAAACCAGGACCAGGAAGATTTAGAGAATTTTTACAATTTGATGCAGATTTTGTAGGCACTAAAAGTTTACAAGCTGATGCTGAGCTATGTGTATTGATTTCTGAAATTCTTGAAAAATGTGGTTTAAATAAAAAAGAGTATATTATTAAAATTTCATCAAGAAAAATTACAGAGGATCTATTCAAAAAAATAAAAACAGATAATAATGAACAAAGACTGATTACTCTAAGAGCCTTAGACAAAATAGACCGATTAGGTTGGGATGAAGTTAAGAAGTTATTAGGAAAGGGAAGAAAAGATAAATCTGGCGATTTTACAAAGGGAGCAAATTTAAGTTCAAAAAATATTGATTTAATAGAAAAGGAACTTAAAAAAACAACGCCTGAAACTGAGGACTTAAAAGAAATCTTAAAAATATTTAAAGATTATAACTTTGAGAACTTTGAATTTGATCCATCAGTTATTAGAGGTCTTGAATATTACACAGGTCCAATATTTGAAGTTAATTTAAAATTTGATGTCAAAAATGAAAAAGGAAAAGCTATTCAATTTGGTTCAATAGGGGGCGGGGGAAGATATGATAACCTAGTAAATAATTTTGGAAATTATGATGCGCCAGCGACAGGAATATCGATTGGTTTGGATCGATTAGTTTATGCGTTAATACAAAAAAAAGAATTTAAAATTAAACAATCAAGACCTATTGTTATATGCGTCTTCGATAAAGACTCAATGCAAGAGTACATAAGATTACAAAAAATTCTTCGTGATTCAGAAATAAGTGCGGAAATTTATCCTGGCGAAAGCAAATTAAAAAAACAAATGGAATATGCAAATAAAATCAATGCCCCAGCAGTTATTCTTTATGGAGAAAATGAAATAAAATTAGGTAAACCGACCATAAAAAATTTAAAATCTGGTAAAGAAATATCAATATCAATTAAAGACATAGAAAATGAAATCAAAAAAATTATCTGAACAGATCATAAAAACTTTTCAAAAAAATGGTTTTATTTTATCAGAGCCAGATATATTATTGGATTCAGAATACATCATTCAAAGATCAGGTGAAAATTTTAAAAGATCGATGTTAACATTTGAAAACGAAGATGGAAAATTAATGTGTCTTAGACCTGATTTAACAGTGGCATCATGTATTAAATATTTGGAAAAAAAATCAAGCTCTAAAATTTATTATTCAGGACAAGCTTATAGAAGATCTGGACACAACGGGTTAGATTTCATCAACGATCAGCTCGGAATTGAAATTTTAGGATCAAAAAATCAAACTAAAGATGATATAAAAGTAATTCAAACCATCATAGATTGTGCAGAGAAAATAAAAAGTAAAAAAATTTCAGTAAAGGTAGGAGATGTAAGTCTCTTTAAAAAATTAATCTATTCTTTAGAAATGCCGGAGAGATGGAAGCTTAGATTAATTAGACATTTTTGGCGGCCTAAATATTTTGAGGAATTACTTAAAAGATTAGAAAAAAATTCAGATCTTGACTCGGTTACTTTTAACACAGATAAAAAAAGATTTGATGAAATGAAAACAATGGATCAAAAAAGAATCATAGCAGGAAGATCTATCTCGGAAATTCTGAAAAGATTTGAGAAAAAAATTAAAGACCCAAGATCTTTTAATGAAGGAAAAAAAATAGTGAAAATTATCAGATCGTTTCTTAAAATAAATTGCAAACTATCAGAATTAGATAACAAGCTACTAGAATTCGTTGAAAAAAATAATCTAACGAAAAATTTTTTTAAAAATANAAATTCAATCAACAATTTAAAAAAAATTAAGCAAGAAGTAAATTTCATCACAGATTTTGGAAGAGACATTGAGTACTATACCGGTATTGTTTTTGAGATATTTGTTTCAAAAAAAGAGTTTGCCAGGGGTGGTCGATACGATGATTTGTTGAAGAGTTTGGGTGCAAAAAAAAATATACCAGCAGTAGGTGCAGCAATAAATTTAAATAATATTAAATAATATGAAAAATATAATTACTATAGGTTTACCGAGCAAAGGAAGGTTAAAGGATAAATCTTTAGATTTTTTTAATAGTAGAGAACTGAAAATTTTAACTAGTTCTAAAGAAAGAAATTATTTTGCATCTATTCACAATAAACCAAATATCAAAATTATCTATCTACATGCTAAAGAAATTATACAAAGACTTGGTGATGGAACTTTAGATCTTGGTATATCAGGCTTAGACTTATTAAATGAGTCTGAAAAAAATATNAAAGANAAAATNTTAATAAAAAAAAAACTTGATTTCGGTTANGCAAANTTAGTTGTTGCTGTNCCNGATGATTGGATAGATGTNCAAACNATNGCNGANNTAGAAGAAGTAGCTTTTAATATTAGATCAAAAAAAAATAGAAGGCTTAGAGTAGCAACAAAATACCCAAATTTAACGAATAATTTTTTAATTTCTAAAGGAGTTACACAATATAAATTAATACCAAGTTTAGGAGCGACTGAAACATATCCTTTTATCGGATCTGCTGAGATAATTACAGATATTACCTCAACAGGAAAAACATTAAAAGATAATGATTTGAGAGTATTAAAAGATGGTTTAATTTTAAAGTCGTCTGCATGTTTATTTGTTTCCAAAAATAAAAATTTAAACTTAAATTCAATATCAAATATNATAAAATAATTTTATGAAGTTTAATTTGTATAAAAACTCTGAAATTTTTGTGATTTGTCCAGCAAATATAGACACAGGTGGCCCAATGTGTCTACATCAATTAGCTCATAAGTTANAAAAAAAATTTAAAAAAAAGGTTTATATGTATTATTTTCCAACAAATTTAAAAAATCCAATACATAAAAATTATCGGTCTTTAAAAATTCCTTTTAAAAAAAAAATTGTNGATTTTAAAGAAAATATTTTGATAATTCCTGAATATTATCCAGCAGTTGAGATTTCTAAAAAATATAAAAACATTCAAAAGGGATTGTGGTGGTTAAGTGTTGANTTCTATTTATATCACAGATTTATTTTTAAAAACCACTCAATCTTGAGGTCATTAATTAAAATACCATTTAAAATCATTAAAATAATAAATCAATTATTANTTTTTCAATTTAAAAATCTTAGTTTGTTCAAATATTTGAAATTGATTTACTTAAATATTCCATTTTATAATGTGTTTAAAATAAATGANATAAATATTAACTTAGCTCACTCATATTATCAGTATACTACCTTAAAAAGTAAAAATATTAATTCTACTTATCTTTCAGACTCAATAAATTCTGAGTACATAAAAGCTAGTAAAAAAATATCTCTTAAAAATAAAAAAAATATTATCTGCTTTAATCCTCGAAAAAGCTCTATCTTTTTTGATAAATTTGTAAAACTTAATCCTGATATAAAATTTATTCCTGTTAAAGGATACAGTCTAAAACAATTAATAGAACTTCTTTCAAAGAGCAAAATTTATATGGATTTTGGATTTCATCCAGGCCAGGATCGACTACCTAGGGAAGCTGCATTACTTAAAAATTGTATAATTACTAATAAAGAGGGAAGCGCAGCATTTTATAAAGATGTGCCAATAGCTGAAGAATTTAAATTTACAGAAAAGAGAGCAAACCATATAAAAATTAGAAGAAAAATTGATCAGATATTTGAGTCTTATCCAAAAGAATTAGAAAAATTTAGATCTTATAGAAATTTTTTACTTTTGCAGGAAAAAAGTTATGACAAACAGATCTCTAAATTATTTAAATGAAAATTAACTAAAAAAAAAGGGCAGTAAAAACTGCCCTTTTGAAATTTTCTATTGAGTAAATTAGGGATTACATACCCATTCCGCCCATTCCACCCATACCACCCATACCACCACCCATTGGAGGCATAGCAGGNGCAGATTCCTTATCTTCGGGTTTATCAGCTATCATAGCCTCAGTGGTAATAAGTAACCCAGCTATTGAAGCGGCGTCTTGTAGNGCTGATCTAACAACTTTAGTAGGATCAATTATCCCTTTCGCAAACATATCGACGTATTCCTCGTTCTGAGCGTCAAAACCTTGAGAAGATTTTTTACCTTCTAAAAGTTTACCAACCACGACAGATCCATCAACNCCAGCATTNGCAGTAATTTGTCTTACAGGTGCTTGTAAAGCTTTTTTAACNATNTCNACACCAGCTTTTTGNTCATCTCCTTTGACTTTNAGACCATCTANATCTTGAGAAGCATAAAGNAANGCACANCCACCACCNATAACCACNCCTTCTTCAACAGCNGCTCTAGTAGCNTTAAGAGCGTCTTCNACTCTATCTTTTCTCTCTTTNACTTCAACTTCAGTTGCACCACCNACNTTGATTACAGCNACACCACCTGCAAGNTTAGCTAANCTTTCTTGNAGTTTTTCNTTATCATAGTCAGATGTNGTTTCNTTGATNTCNGATCTAATTTGATTNCATCTNGCTTCTATATCAGTTTTTTTTCCTTCTCCTGCAACTATTGTACTGTTCTCTTTATCAATTTTTACTTTTTTGCAAGATCCCAGATCCCCGATTTTTACATTTTCTATTTTTATACCTAGGTCTTCAGATATAACTTGTCCGCCGGTTAAAATTGCTATGTCTTCTAACATTGCTTTTCTTCTATCACCGAATCCTGGAGCTTTAACTGCCACTACTTTTAAACCACCTCTTAATTTATTAACTACTAAAGTTGCAAGAGCTTCACCCTCTACATCTTCAGAAATTATCATCAGAGGTCTGTTAGCTTGAACAACAGACTCTAATAATGGGACCATTGGTTGAAGATTAGTTAGTTTCTTTTCAACTAAAAGAACTAAAGGATTTTCTAATTCAGTTGTCATCTTCTCTGTATTGGTTACAAAGTAAGGCGATAAATATCCACGATCAAATTGCATACCTTCAACCACATCAAGTTCAGTTTCAACACCTTTCGCCTCTTCAACTGTGATTACCCCCTCGTTACCAACTTTTTGCATAGCCTTTGAAATCATATCACCAATTGATTTTTCACCATTAGCTGAAATAGTACCTACTTGAGCTACTTCCTCATTAGCTTTAACTTTTTTTGAAGATGATTTTAATTTACTAATTACATGCTCAACTGCTTTGTCTATACCTCGTTTAATGTCCATAGGATTCATTCCTGCAGTTACATATTTTAAACCTTCATTCACAATAGATTGTGTAAGAATAGTTGCTGTCGTAGTCCCATCGCCAGCGTTATCATTTGTTTTACTAGCAACTTCTTTAACCATTTGAGCGCCCATGTTTTCAAATTTGTCTTCTAGCTCAATCTCTTTAGCGACTGAAACACCATCTTTTGTAGTTCTTGGAGCACCATAAGACTTATCCATAACTACGTTTCTTCCTTTAGGACCCAAAGTTACTTTAACTGCGTTAGCTAGGGTATTAACTCCAGTTAACATCTTTGATCTCGCTTCGGTATCAAATTTGATTATTTTTGCCATTTCATTCTCCTATTTAAATTATTTTTTACCTTTTGATATTCCCATTATGTCGGACTCTTTCATAATACTGTATTCTTTACCGTCTATTTTTACTTCTGTTCCCGACCATTTACCAAACAATACGATGTCACCAACTTTAACATCCATTGGTGTAAGTTTGCCATTTTCGTTTTTTGCTCCTGGTCCAGCCGCAACAACCTCACCTTCTTGAGGTTTTTCTTTTGCTGTATCTGGAATTATAATCCCTCCAGCGGTTTTTTCTTCGCTATCAAGCACTTTTATTAGTACTCGGTCGTGTAAAGGTCTAAATTTCATTTTAATCTCCTGTTTGTAACAGCAGATATGGTTAGTTTTATTGAAATTTCAAGAGAAGAATACATAAATTCGCTAAAAGTCGTGATATTGCTATATTTTATTAACTTTTTTATAAGGTATTTAAAGGGCAATTTAATTTGAAAAAACTAGATCATTTAAAGAATATTATTAATAACTACGATCATTTCATAATTGATCTTTGGGGGGTAGTCCATAATGGGGTTAGACCATACCAAGGAGCGATAAAAACTATTGAAGAACTCTACAACAACAAAAAAAACTATTCTTTCTTATCAAACGCACCTAGGCCAGTAAATGATGTAAGAAAATTTCTAATTGAAAAAATGAAAATTAATAAAAAATATCTTAAAAACATTATTACATCCGGAGAGGCAGCAATTAATTCTATAAAAAACTTTGATTATGGTAAATTCTTTTTTCACTTGGGTCCAGAGAGGGATAATAAAATTTACCTTGGATTAGAAAACTATAAAACAAAAATTGAAAAATGTGATTATATTTTATGCACTGGTTTATATGATGATCATATGAGCAAACTAGAATTTTACGAAAAATTACTCAAAAGCAGTTTAGAAAAAAAAATGGTCTGCACAAACCCTGATTTGATTGTTGATAAAGGTAATACCCAAGAGTATTGCGCTGGTACAGTGGCCAAATTATTTGAAAGCTTAGGTGGAAAGGTAATTTATTTTGGTAAACCATATAAAGAAATTTATAATTCAATTATAAATAAAACTGATAAAGCATTAATTATTGGAGATAACTTGAGAACAGATATTAAAGGTGCCAACTTAATTAATCAAGACTCTCTTTTTATTATGGACGGAATTCATAAAAATGAAATAAAAGATCTAGACAATTTGAGCAATATTTTAAAAAAGTATAATGTTAAAACAAATTTTGTACAGGAACAATTGAACTGGTAAAATGAAAATATTCAAAAACACATCTGTCACAAAAGGTTACAAAAATTCAGTTTTAGCCATAGGAAATTTTGATGGTGTCCATGTCGGCCATAAAAAAGTTTTAAATGCAGCCTATAAAAAAGCAAAAGAGATCAAAAAAAAATTTGGCCTTTTAACTTTCGAACCAGTACCAGTAATGTTTTTTAATAAAAAAATTATAAATCATAGATTAGATACGCTTCCTCAAAAAATTTCAAATTTGAAGAATAAAAAATTAGATTTTGTTATTATTCAAAAATTTAATAGAAGATTTTCAAAATTAAGTTATCAAGACTTTATTTATAAAGTGCTACATAAAGAGATAAAATGTAAATATTTATACGTTAGTAAAAATTTTAAATTTGGAAATAAAAGAGAAGGCAATGTTTCTAAGTTAAAGAAATTTGAAAAGAAACTCTTTTATAAAACTATTATAACACCCCCTTTAACTAAAAAGAAAAAAACAATTTCTTCTACAATAATTAGAAAATTACTAAAACGTGGTGAAATAAAAAAAGCTAATTATTTACTCAATAGAAAATGGGAAGTCATTGGCAAAGTTGTGAAAGGATCTCAAAGAGGAAGAAAGATAGGCTTTCCAACTTGCAATATTTTATTAAAAAAATATGTAATACCTAAATTTGGTGTTTATGCTGTTAATGTTAAAATTGACCGTCTTTTAAAAAAAGGCATTGCTAACGTAGGCTATAGACCCACATTTAATGGAAAAAAACTTTTATTAGAGGTAAATATTTTTGGAATTAAAAAAAATCTATATAATAAAAATATTAATGTGATATTTAACAAATTTATAAGACCCGAAAAAAAATTTAAGAATATAATTGAGTTAAAAGACCAAATTAAAAAAGATATTAAACTGGCTAAATAGAATGTCTAAAGAAAGTTTACAACTTCCAAAAACAGCTTTTTCAATGAAAGCAAATTTGCCAAAAAAAGAGCCAGATATAATTCATCATTGGGAAAAAATTAATCTTTATAAAAAGCTGAGAAACAAATCTAAAGGAAAAGAAAAATTTGTTCTTCATGATGGACCACCTTATGCCAATGGTCACATTCATATGGGAACTGCCTTAAATAAAATTTTAAAAGATATTATAACAAGGTTTCACCAAATGAANGGAAAAGATTCTATTTATGTACCGGGTTGGGATTGCCATGGGCTTCCNATAGAATGGAAAATTGAAGAACAGTATAAAAAAAAGAAAAAGAATAAAGACGAAGTACCCATTAAAGATTTCAGACAAGAATGCAGAGAATTCGCTGAAAGCTGGATCGACGTTCATATAAAAGAATTTAAGAGATTAGGTGTCGTTGGAGATTTTGATAATTATTACTCTACTATGAGTTATGAAGCAGAAGCTCAAATAGTTCGAGAGTTAGGTAAATTTCTTTTAGACGGAAGCTTATATCAGGGTTTTAAACCAGTTCTTTGGTCGACAGTGGAAAAGACTGCTTTAGCTGATGCAGAGGTAGAGTACATGGATCATACATCAAATACAATTTATGTTGGTTTCAAAGTAAAAAAAACTGATAAAGATTTTTTAAAAGATACGAATATAATTATATGGACAACAACACCATGGACAATTCCAGCAAATAAAGCTTTAGCTTTTAATAGTAATATCGACTATTCCTTATTAGAAATTGATAATCTTGAAAATTTTAAAGAAAATAAAATTGTAGTCGCAAAAAATTTAGTTAAAGAAATTATTAATGCTTGTGAAATTAAAAATTATAAAGAGTTAAAAACCTTTAAAGGTTCGGAACTTAATAAAACAATTTGCAGTCACCCTTTTTCAAAAATGAAATTTAATTATGACGTTCCTATGTTAGATGCTCAATTTGTTAACCTGGAGCAAGGAACAGGAATAGTACACTGTGCACCAAGCCATGGCCCAGATGATTTTAATTTATGCTTAAAAAACAATATCCCCTCTCTCTATACAGTTGACGACTCCGGATTATACACAAAAGAAATCCCTTTTTTTGAAAAGACACATATTTTCAAAGCCGACGCAATCGTTATAGAAAAATTAAAAGAACAAAATAAGTTATTAAAAAACGATAAATTAAATCACACTTATCCGCATTCATGGAGATCAAAAGCTCCACTAATTTATAGAGCTACACCACAATGGTTTATCTCAATGCAGAAAAATGATCTTAGAAAAAAAGCCATCAAATCAATCAATGAAACTAACTTTTTTCCAAAAAAAGGCAAAGACAGGCTTTTGTCTATGATAGAAGGAAGGCCAGATTGGTGTGTTTCTAGACAAAGGGTATGGGGAGTTCCTTTACCAATTTTTATAAATAAAAAAACAAAAGAACCACTCAGAGATCAAAAGGTAATTGATAGAATCGCTTCAATATATGAAAAACAAGGCTCAGATTGCTGGTTTACTGACGATCCAAAAGTTTTTTTAGGAGATAGCTATGATCCAAATGATTATGAAAAATTAAATGATATCGTTGAAGTATGGTTTGATAGTGGTTCAACGCATAGCTTTGTTCTAGAAAAAAGAAAAGATTTAAAATGGCCTGCAGACATGTATTTGGAAGGTTCTGACCAGCACAGAGGCTGGTTTCATTCATCACTATTAGAGTCATGCGGAACTAGAGGTAAAGCACCTTTTAAAAGTATTCTCTCTCATGGCTTTGTTGTTGATGGCAAAGGTATGAAAATGTCAAAATCTATGGGAAACGTTATTTCTCCAGAGGATATATTAAAAAATTATGGTGCAGACATTCTTAGAGTTTGGGCTTCTGCATCTGACTATTCTGAAGATTTAAGAATAGATAAAAATATTTTAATACAGCACGCAGAGTCTTATAGAAAAATTAGAAATACCTTTCGTTATATGCTTGGAAATTTGAAAGATAATTTTGAAAAACAAGATTTTGAAAAAATTAATTTAACGGAAATTGATGAGTTAGAGCAATTTATATTGCATAAATTATATTTAATAAGTAATTCTGTAACAGAAAACTTAAAAAGCTATAATTTTCATAAATTATACAAAGAGCTATTAAATTTTTGCGCTCTGGATCTTTCCTCTTTTTATTTTGATATCAGGAAAGATGTTCTCTACTGTGATAGTTTAAATTCAAAGAAAAGAAAGAATTGTGTTACTGTTCTTAACATTATTCTAGAAAGCTTATTAAAATGGTTTGCACCAATTTTAGTTTTCACTACAGAGGAGATATACAGTTTAGTTGATAAAAAAAATGATAGTATTCACGAAAATAGCTTTGTGAAGATACCTAAAAATTGGAAAAATGATAAACTTTACGAAAAATGGTCGAATTTATTTAAAATAAAACAAGAAACAAATGTTGCTATAGAAGAAAAAAGAGCAAGTAAAGAGATAGGTTCAAGCTTAGAAGCTGAAATTAAATTAAGTATTAATAAAGAAAAATTCGAATTACTTAATGATATCGACTTGGCTGAGTATTTTATAGTTTCTAAAGCAGTAAAAAAATTATCAGAGAAAGATGAATTAAAAATTGAAGTAAGCAAAGCTAAGGGAAAAAAATGTGAAAGGTGCTGGAAAATATTAGAAAATAAATGTACAAGATGTTCAAATTTAGCGGGAAGTAAGCTCTGATTAATTTTCAAAATATAAAAAATAAGATATTGAAAAAAGAAAATATTTATTTTCTTTCTTTTATTTTGATAATTTTTTTTCTTGATAGATATTCAAAAAATTTAATATTGAGTCTTTTAGAAAATGAAAAATATCTATTTATTAATAATTACTTAAATTTAAATTTAGTTTTTAACACAGGTATAGGTTTCGGCTTTTTAAGTTTAAATGCTGGGATATATTATAATATACTATCAATTTTGATCTTTT
>NZFE01000019.1 GCA_002689245.1 Candidatus Pelagibacter sp. | reverse complement strand
AATAAATTGACCAAGAGAGAACACAAACCAACATCCATATATCCCCTTTATTAAAGCTTAAAGATAGGATCCTATTTAGGTCAGCATTTGAGATAATTGCGCTAATTCCTATAATTGATAATAATAATCCTATTACTTGAAAAATATTTGTCTTATCTACTTTCATTAAGGATGAAATAATTATCGTTATAGCTGGAATTGCAGCAAGAACTAATACTGCGTTTATTACTTGGGTATAATTCAGCGCAAAATATACTACAGAGTTAAACGTGCTTATAGTAATAACTCCCATAAAACTTATTACCATCCAATTTTTTTTAATGTAATTAAAATTGTTGAAAATTTCTTTATAAGTAAATGGAATTAAAATTATCCAAACTGAAACCCATCTTAAAAAATTTAAAGTTAATGGAGGTACTTCAAATAGATAGGCAAATTTGCCTACTATAAAATTGCCTGACCAACATAATGTTGCAAACACAAGTAGTGAATATGCTAAGTAATTTTTTGACAATTTAATCCTTAGTTAAATCTAGCGGAACTATAAGGAGTTAAATCTAAATTAGTCTTCTCCTCATTAACTATTCCAGAAACAATCTTNCCAGTNATTGCTCCNAGAGTCCACCCTAAATGATGGTGTCCNAAAGCNTANATAATNTTNNTATTTTTTANNGANGGTCCNATTACNGGTAAAAAATCTGGAAGAGTTGGTCTAAAACCTAACCACTCATCTTGGTAATCTCCTAGCTGAGGTAACAACTCTTTTGCACACTTATCTATGTAATCAATTCTTTTTTTTGATATTGGATTATCAAATCCACCCAGTTCAACGGTACCAACTGCTCTTAAACCTTGATTCATTGGAGTCATACCGAAACCCCTATCAAGAAAAATTACAGGTCTTTTAAGAAGGTGATCCATTTTTTTATAATGTACATGATATCCTCTTTCAGTATCTAGAGGAATTTTTTCCCCCAATTGATCTGTAAGTTTTTTTGAGAATGCTCCACAAGCTAAAACAATTTTTTCAAAGTTAAATTTTTCCGAATTTGTTTTTATTTGAGTCTGATTGTATCTTGTTTGTTCTACACTCATAACTTCTTCTTTTTTAAATTTTCCACCTATCTTTAAGAAAAGTTCAAAAAGTTTTTTTGTTATCTCCTTTGGGTCCCGTGCGTGATAAGCATAATCATAAATAACCCCTGCATCAAATACTGGACTAAGATTCGGCTCTAATTCTAAAATTTCGTCTCTTTTTAAAAGCCTTTGTTTAATTCCTAAATCATTTCTAATTTTAATCTCCATCTTTCTGCTTTTCAAATTTTTATTAGTCCAAATATAAATAATTCCTTTTCTCTCAACTAAATTTGTTGTGTCTATCTCACTTAGAATTTCGTCATAAGCGTCAAGAGATAGATCTAAAATTTGATGCATATATTTTGTAGTATGCATCATTGATTTATTTGTAGAAGATTTTAAATATTTTAAAATCCATGGTATCATTTTAGGAATATAATTCCATTTCAAAGCTAAAGGTCCATAAGAACTTAAAAGCATTTTAGGAATGTCATAAATTACATCGGGTCTGTTTAATTGAACTACAGCGTAAGGTGAGAAATGACCNGCGTTTCCNTACGAGCTCATACTTCCAGGGTCTTCTTTGTCAAAAATTGTAACTGGTATTCCTTTTTTTATAAGTTGTAATCCTATACACACTCCTTGTATACCTGCTCCAATAATACCTACAGAATTACATTTATAATTACTCATGTAATAAATATAGTTTAAAATTATAAATTTTTATAGTGCGATAGTTTAGACTAGATAAGGGCTTCGTTATCTTTATTTACACCTGACTCAGGTTTTCCATTTTTTTTAGGTTTTTTTTCATCTTTTGATTTTGAAAATAGGAAATCTCCTGTGATTTTACTTTTTGTATTAGTTTTTTTGATGAATCCTTCTATATCTGCGCCATTTTCTGTTCTCAAATTGTTAGAAAATTCAATATCTCCTTTTACGACTCCTGAAGCACCTATTACAACATTCTCTGCTGAAACTTTTCCGTCAAGATGACCGTGAATTTCTACAGTTTCCGCTTCAACTCCACCTGATATAGATCCTGTTTCTTTTATTACGATCTCTTTTGAATAAACTGGACCTTTAACCAAACCGGCAACATCTATTGCCCCTGAGCTGTTTACAGTACCATCAATACTTACTGTCTCACTTATCAAAGATCTTTCAGTGTCTTTTAACGATTTTTTATCACCAAACATAATTTTATATTTAAAATTAAATCATCTAACTATTACTAAAGCAAGTATTAATTCTTTTAAATTGGGTTCATTTTGGTCCAATATAACTGACATCTAATTTAATTTACCGGGGTATCTTTATAAATTTTACAAGACATAGCTATACCCAAACCTAGCATAATCGCCATCATTGAGGACCCACCATATGACATAATTGGTAAGGGTGCTCCTACTATTGGCAAAAGACCTAATACCATGCCCATATTAACTGCGACGTAAATAAAAAAGGCTGTAGCAAAACTATAACAATATAGCTTACCAAAGCTACTTCTAGTTACATCTCCAATATTTATTAATCTCAAAATAATTATGCTATAAAGTATTAATATAAATAAAGAGCCAACAAAGCCAAATTCCTCTGAAAATAAGGTAAATATAAAATCTGTGTGTTTTTCAGGTAGATAATCTAAGTAACTTTGAGATCCATTTAAAAAACCTTTTCCAAAAAGACCTCCTGATCCTATTGCTATTTTCGATTGTATTATTTGATATCCGGCACCAAGTGGATCTCTATCAGGATTTAAAAAAGTAAGAATTCTTGATTTCTGATAAGGTTTTAAAAAAGCAATAGCTATAGGCGTTAAAGATATAAATAAAATTGAAGCGTAAGCAAAAAATTTAACACGTACTCCCGCTAACCATGAAACTGTTACACCTCCAAGCGCTATAAGTATTGAAGTTCCTAGGTCTGGTTGAGCAACGACCAGTAAAACTGGTGCAACTAATGCTACTATTGGTAAAAATAAAAATTTTATTCTATTTACGTCCTGAGTAGATATTCGATGATAATATTTCGCTAAAAATAAAATTAAACCAATTTTCATTAGTTCAGATGGTTGGAGATTCATAAAATAGAAATTAAGCCACCTTTGTGAACCTGAAGAAGTAAGGCCAAAATATTTAACACCTAAAAGTAAAATAAAAAATCCAAGATATAAAAGTGTACTTGTTTGATACCAAAATCTGATCTGAAATAAAGATACTACCAAAAACATTAAGAAAAAAATTCCAAATCTCAAGATATGGCTTTTTGTATGATATTCAAATTTTCCTCCATCTGTCGAATACATTGCAAACATACTTACAACACCTAATAACAATATTGATAAAAGCAAAATATAGTCCATAGAGAAAATTTTATCTCTTAATGTCATTGAAGATTGAATTGATCTTGGTTGAAACATTATATTTCTTCTCCTATCAAATTTTCAACATTTTGTCTTAGTTTGTCTCTCTCTAAAACTTTTTTAATTATTTTTTTGGCAATAGGTGCGGCTGAACCACTTCCAGTTCCTCCATGCTCAACAACAACACTAATAGCATATTTAGGATCTGAATAAGGTGCAAATGCAACAAAGAGTGCGTGGTCTCGATCTTTATATTCAATATCTTTCTGTTTTATCTCCAACTCTCTTTGTAAAGCTGTAAATCTTTTCACTTGTGAAGATCCAGTTTTGCCAGCAAACATAAATTTTTGATCGTTGTATCTTGACCTAAATGATGTACCGCCAGCCTCATTGGTAGCGGCAAACATAGCATCTTTGATAAAATTAATATTTTCTTGATTTCTAAATAATGGATTAAGGTCAAAATTTGAAACTAACATATCAATTGGTAAGGGTTCATTCGGGTTTTCATTTTTATACTTGATATATTCTCGTAAATTATTTTTTTTCTCATTTACCAGGACTCTGGGTTTTATTTCAAAACCCCCATTAGCAATTTGCGCAGTCATTAAACATAATTGTAATGGTGTGCTTTGAAAATATCCTTGGCCTATCCCAGAGTGTAAAGTTTCTCCTAGATACCAATTCTTTCCAATAAATTTTCTTTTCCATGCAGTGCTAGGTACGACGCCTTCTCTCTCCTCTATAAATCCATCAAGAACTTTTTTTCCTAAACCAAATTTTTTTGCTGTTTCGGATAATCTGTCTACTCCAAGTATTCTTGCAACTTCATAAAAATAAACATCGCAAGATCTTTGTATTGCTGATCTCATATTCATAGGACCATGACCCTTTTTTTTCCAGCAATGGAACTTCTCACCATATAATTCTGTTACTCCATTGCAGTTCACATATTTTTTTGGATTCCATACACCGTTTTCCATAGCACTAAGCGCTACAATTATTTTTATAGTTGAGCCTGGAGGGTATAATCCTGCTATAGCTTTATTATTTAAAGGTTTTTTTTCATTTGAAATTAATTCATTCCAATATTTTTTATCTATTCCATGTACGAAAGAATTAGGATCATAACTAGGTGATGATGCCAAAGTTATAATATCGCCATTATAAATATCCATAACACAGACAGATGCTGCTTTATCTTCTAAAACTTTAGATGTATATTTTTGAACTTCAAGATCAATTGTGGTTCTGTAATTTTTTCCTGACTCACCTGGATCAACTTGAATTTGTTTTATTCTTTTTCCAAAAGCATTTACCTCATAACGTTGAAATCCAACTTTACCTATAATATCTTTATCTAGCTTATTTTCTAATCCAGTTTTTCCGACCGCTATTCCAACTGACATATCTTTTAAATATTGTTTTTTTTGAAGATCTTTTTGACTAACTTGAGAAACATAACCAACTAGATGAGCTGCAGATTGATCTGGATATTGTCTAGCAACTGATACAATTGGTTCTACTCCTGGTAGCTCATGAAGAAATAAATTTATTCGAGAAAACTCTGACCAAGTAAGATTGTCTGAAACTATTATCGGTTCCCAAGGTTTTTGCTTAGCGATTTTCCTTTTAAGGTAAAATATTCTTTTCTCAGAAAGATTTAAAATAGTTTTAAGTCTAAAAAAAAGTGTTTCTAAATTTGGTGAGTTTTCTGGAGTAATATGCAACTGATAAACTTTTTCATTCGATGCAATTTCTTTGTCAAAGTAATCTCTAATTAAACCCCTTTGTGGAGCTAATTTCCATTCTCTAAAACGGTTTTTATCTGATAAAGTTTTATACTTAGTTGCCTCATTTATTTGTAAAGAAACCAATCTTCCAAAAATTCCACAAAAAACAATTGTTTTAGCGGCTGTTAAAACAAACATTCTTCTACTTATTAGCTTAGACTTAATAACAGTATTTCCAGATCCAAAATTAATCATCAGACCTCAAAAACATTATCTTTTTATAAAAATTAAATATTGTCCAAATAAATGGATAAAATAGAAAAGTAAAAAAAGCATTATAAGAAANATCCACATAAGAAATTTGTAAATCAGAAAAATTTAAAATTAATATTAAATAAACTAAATTTGAGAAAAATATAGCTAGTAAAAAAGTAAACCAGTCGGTNAATAAAGACATATTTACAGTTACTTGACGAATATAAGATGCAACAAATGAAACTGTTAAGTATGAAATTGAGCTTATTCCTAGAGGTAAACCCATTACTACATCATTTATTATACCCGCAAAGAAGATATGGCCATTTCCTAAAACACTAGAATTTTTAAGCATCCAATAATAAATAATTATAATTTGAAGGTTAAATGATAAAATTTCAAACATGTTACTAAAATGTGTATCGATCTCACTAATTGATAAATAATATAAAATTATTAGTGGCAAGGAATTAACAACATTGGCTCTCAAGTTTTTATAGATAATTGCCATTAAAAATTATCTCTTTCTATATTAATTAATTGAACTGTAACAAAAGATAATTGGTTAGGATCAGAGAACAATCTGACTTTTACATTTAATTCATCCATTTCAGTTTTACCAACTGGTATACCTGGAAGGAAGACACCATCTTTTCCTGATGTAAAAACATTTTGATTTCCATACGGTTCATAAAGTTCTGGCAAGTATTCTAATACAGGTTTATTTTCACCCTTTCCGGACAAGATGGCTTGAATAGAATCTTTTCCAAATGTAATTGGTATTCTGCTATTAAGATCATTTAATAAAAGTACTCTTGATGATAAATAATTTACTTCAACTATTTTACCTACTAAGTAATTTCCATCCACGACAGGCATTCCTTTATTAATTCCAGATTTAGATCCTCTATTAATAACTATCGATTTTAGATAAGGGCTATCTTTGTCAAGAAGAACTTTTGCCAAAATACTTTGGCCTTTAATTTTAACATCTGACTCAAGTATTCTTTGTAAATTATCATTTTGATTTTTTAAAAATTCGACTTGGAAGTTTTTATTTTTGAGTATCTCAATCTGAGTTCTAAGTTCTTTATTTTCATCTATTGCAAATGCAGTCTCTTTAATTTTTTCTCTAATTGCAGGTAAAAGTTTAAGAGGAGCTGTAGAGATATTTGTGACCCTATAAATTCCGTCATTTATTAATACTTTTGTTAATTTAATAAATTTAAATTGATAGGTATCCATTAAAAAAATTATAGTTGCTATAATTAAAAGAAATACCAAAGAAAATTTTTGTCTAGCTCCTTTTTGCAATAGAGCTGATCGTATAGCTATTCCAAAATCATCTCTGCTTGAGGACATTTTTTTCTTTGTCCATTAATATTCAGATAACATGGTAGAAAATAGTTCTTCATTTTCTAATGCTTTTCCAGTTCCGACAGCAACACATGATAATGGATCATCTGCAATTGTAACTGGTAGCCCTGTATCTTTTGAAATTAATTTATCAATATTTCTTAACAAAGCTCCACCGCCTGTAAGAACAAGCCCCATATCTACTAAGTCAGCCGATAGTTCAGGAGGAGTATTTTCAAGCGCTTCTTTAATACCAGAAAGCATTTGATTTAAAATGGGCATTAAAGCTTCACAAGCATCTTCCTCTGTTAAAGAAATTTCTTTTGGTGTTCCTGATCTTATATCTCTACCTTTCATCAAAAATGTATTGCTTCCAGTAGGTACCGCAGTTCCAATTTCTTTTTTTATTTTTTCAGCTGTAGAGTCACCAATTAATAAATTAAATTTTTTTCTCATATAGTTTATAATCGACTGGTCCATAGCGTCACCCGCTACTCTTAATGATTTTGAATAAACTACACCACCTAAAGACATTACAGCAATTTCAGTTGTTCCACCGCCAATATCTACAACCATTGATCCAGTTGCTTCCGATATAGGTAATCCAGCTCCTATTGCGGCTGCAATAGGCTCTTCGATCAATTGAACTTTTCTTGCTCCAGCAGCTAATGCTGAGTCTTGAATAGCTTTTCTTTCAACTGGAGTAGACCCAGTAGGAACACAAATTAATATTCTAGGGTTAGCAAATGCTGTTTTTTTATGTACTTTTTTTATGAAGTGCTTGATCATTTCCTCTGTCACAACGAAATCAGCGATCACACCATCTTTAAGTGGCCTAATAGCTGCTATATTTCCTGGTGTTCTACCTAACATCGTTTTTGCTTCATCTCCTACTGCTAAAACGGATTTTTTTCCTCCATCTGTAATTACTGCTACTACCGAAGGTTCGTTAAGAACAACTCCTTTACTTTTTAAAACTACTAATGTATTTGCTGTTCCAAGATCTATAGCCATGTCTTGAGACCACATACCTGATATTCCTGATAATGATTTAAATAGTGCCATCTTTTTCCCTTTTATAGTTAGAGCCACTCAAGTCCATTGGTTCTGGAGCAGTTTTTTCTCTTTTGATTATTAATTTATTGAGTGCATTTAAATATGCATCAGCAGAAGCAACCAATGTATCTGTGTTAGCAGCTTGCCCTACTGTAGTTTTTCCATTTTCCTCAATTCTTACACTTACTGTTGCTTGTGCATCAGTTCCCTCTGTTACAGCATGAACGTTGTAAAGCTGTAAACTTACTTCATGAGGATATAATTTTTTAATACATTTAAATATTGCGTCTACAGGCCCATCACCGGACTCTGTTGCTTCCTTAACTTGACCCATAACCTCAAGTTTCATTACTGCTTTTTGAGGCTCTCCAGTTCCAGCAAATACCTTTAGAGATTTTAATCTAATAACATTATCCTCTTTAATCAAGCTGTCATCAACTAGTGCTGCTATATCTTCATCGTAAACATGTTTTTTTTTATCGGCTAAAATTTTAAATTTACCAAATGCAACATCAATAATATCATCTGTTACGTCAACATAACCCATATCTGNTAATTTATCTCTAAAAGCATGCCTGCCAGAATGTTTTCCCATGACTAAAGAAGTCTTTTTAACTCCGACACTTTCTGGTGTCATTATTTCATAAGTATTTCTATTTTTTAACATTCCATCTTGATGTATTCCCGACTCATGAGCAAATGCATTTTTTCCTACTACTGCTTTATTAAATTGAACTGGAAACCCTGTTGCATTCGAAACTATTTTTGATGCTTTGCTTAAAAGTTTTGTGTTTACTCCTGTTGTATATGGCATTAAATCATTTCTAGTTCTCATTGCCATAACTACCTCTTCTAAAGCTGCGTTACCTGCCCTTTCACCTATTCCGTTTATTGTACACTCTATTTGTCTAGCTCCTGCCATTACTCCAGCTAGTGAATTTGCAACTGCTAAGCCTAAATCATTGTGACAATGAGTTGATAGTATAGCTTTATCTATATTAGGGACTTTATTAATTAATGTTTCAATAATTTTTTTAAATTCTGAAGGTACCGAATAACCTACTGTATCAGGGATATTAATAGTTTTAGCCCCACATTTAATTGCAAGTTCTACTGATTTACACATAAAATCAAGATCTGTTCTTGTTCCATCTTCGCAAGACCATTCAACATCATCAGTAAACTTACTTGCGTATGTAACACTTTCTTTTATTAATTCCAAAACTTCTTCAGGCGATTTGTTTAATTTGTGTTTCATGTGAAGAGNGCTAGTAGATATAAAAGTATGAATTCTAAATCTTTTTGCATGTTTTAAAGAATCTCTACAAGCATCAATGTCTTTTTTCGTAGCACGTGAAAGTCCGGCAGGGATAGATCTTTTTAAAACTTTGCTTATCTCTGTGACTGCCTCAAAATCTCCTGGAGAAGCAATTGGAAAACCTGCTTCAATAACGTCAATTCCTAGTTCGTCAAAACATCTAGCTATTTGAATTTTTTCCTCTAAACTCATTGTTGCGCCTGGTGATTGCTCACCATCACGCATTGTTGTATCGAAAATTATAATTCTATTTTTGTCACTCATAAACTGAAAAGCATATTACAAGCAAAACTAGAATATGCAAATACTTATGTTTAAATCGTCGGAATTTTAGCTCAGATTGGGTTAATTTTTGTCTTTGTCTACTAATTTATTTTTGCCGATCCATGGCATCATAGCTCTAAGGTCTTTACCAACTTTTTCAATGGGGTGATCAGCTAAATCTTTTCTCATTTTAAGAAAATTCTTTTGACCAGATTTATGTTCATTCATCCACTGTTTTGTAAACTTGCCTGACTGAATGTCTTTTAAAACTTCTCTCATTTTTTCTTTGGTTTTACTATCAACTATTCTTTTACCTGAAACATACTCTCCGTATTCGGCTGTGTTAGAAATTGAGTAATTCATATTTGCTATTCCGCCTTCATATATTAAGTCTACAATTAATTTTACTTCATGAAGAGTTTCGAAGTAAGCCATTTCAGGTGGGTACCCTGCTTCGGTTAAAGTTTCAAAACCATTTTTAATTAATTCTACCAAACCTCCACATAAAACTGTTTGTTCACCAAATAAATCTGTTTCGCATTCATCTTTAAATGTTGTCTCTATTATTCCAGCTTTACCACCTCCCACTGCTGAGGCATAGGANANTGCTAAATCTTTTGCTTTNCCAGANCTATCTTTGTGNACTGCCATTAAACAAGGNACACCTCCACCTTTTTGNTANTCACTTCTAACNGTATGACCAGGTCCNTTTGGAGCNACCATAAAAACATCTAAGTCTTTTCTNGCNTTAATTAAATCAAAATGAATATTTAAACCATGAGCAAANGCTAAACTNGNNCCCTCTCTCATTCTTTGTTCAATNTGATTTTTATAAATTTCTGATTGAAGNTCGTCAGGAGTTANCATCATNACNACATCAGCCCANGCNGCNGCATCNGAAAGNGACATAACTTTTAAACCTGCGCTCTTCAGCTTTTTTTATACTCGAAGAACNTTCTCTTAAAGCTACAACAACTTCTTTNANNCCNCTATCCTTTAAGATTNANNGCNTGNGCNTGNCCTTGNCTNCCGTAACCAAANATTGCAACTTTTTTATTTTTTATTANATCTTTATTNGTATCTTTATCGTAATATGTTTTCATATCATTATCNTTTTAANTAAAAATTTGNGCNCCTTTAGTCATAGCTACTGCACCAGTTCTAGAAGTGCTTATAAGGCCATATCTTTTTAAATCAAGCGCTAATTTGTCAATGTCTGCTCTAAGAGCTGTTACTTGTATAACAAAAGATTTTTTTGACTTATCTAAAACAACAGGATTAAATTTTTTACAAATCTTTTTAATTTTCTCTTGTTTTTTTGAATTTGCTAACATCTTAAATAATGCTAATTCTCTAAACAAAATATCTTTATCTGTACGTTTAAAATCTGCAACTTTGTGAACTGGGACAAGCTTCTTAAGTTGTAAATTTATTTGTTCAATTACTTGTGGGGTTCCCTCAGTCACGATAGTAATTCTTGATATGTGTTTCTTTTTATCTACTTCAGCAACTGCTAAAGACTCAATATTGTAACCTCTACCTGAAAATAAGCCAACAACTCTTGCTAACACACCTGCTTCGTTATCTACCCACACAACAATTATGTGACGTTCAACTTTTCCAACTTTTCCAGGTATGCTATAGGCAGATTTTGATTTTGCCATTATACTAAAATCTTTCCTTCATCTGAAATTTCCTCTTCTTCCTCTGGACCTAAAATCATTTGATTATGAGGTTTGCCAGAAGGTATCATCGGAAAGCAATTTTCAGCTTTATCAACTAAACAATCAAAAATTACAGGTCTATCTATATTAACCATCTCTTTAATTTTATCATCAAGTTCATCAGGAGTTTTTGCTCTCATGCCAACACAGCCATATGACTCAGCAAGTTTCACAAAGTCAGGTAATGCAGCAGTATAACTTTCGGAATAGTTTTTTTCGTGTAACAACTCTTGCCATTGTCTTACCATTCCCATGTATTCATTATTTAAAATGAATATTTTTATTGGCAATTTGTATTGCACTGCTGTTGACATTTCCTGCATCGTCATTAATACAGATGCCTCTCCAGCTATATCAATTACTAATTTTCCTGGATTAGCTATTTGAACACCAATCGCAGCTGGCAAACCATAACCCATAGTCCCTAATCCTCCAGAAGTCATCCATCTATTAGGTTGGTTAAACTTATAATGTTGTGCGGCCCACATCTGATGTTGGCCAACCTCAGTTGTAACAAATGTGTCTTTATCTTTTGTTAATTCATATAGCCTTTGAACTGCGTGTTGAGGTTTAATTATTTTGTCGCTATTTATAAAATTAAGGGATTTTTTTTCTCTCCACTTTTCAATTGTACTCCACCACTTCGATGTTTTTTGTTTGTTAGAATTAAAAAAATTCTTATTTTTTTCCTTAAAACGTTTTATTAACATTTTTAAAAATTCAGAAACGTCACTTACAATTGCTAGGTCAACTTTTATATTTTTTCCTATAGACGATGGATCAATATCAACGTGTATTTTTTTTGACCTAGGAGAAAACTCATCTACTTTTCCAGTTATTCTGTCATCAAATCTTGCGCCAATGTTAATCATCAAATCACAATCATGCATTGCGTTATTAGCTTCAAATGTTCCATGCATACCTAACATTCCTAAAAATTGCGGATCATCTCCAGGGTATGCACCTAGTCCTTGCAATGTTGAAGTGATTGGGAAGCCGGTTAAAGAAACTAACTCTCTTAAATGTTTGCTAGCTTGAGGTCCGGAATTAATTACTCCTCCCCCAGTATAAAAAATTGGTTTTGATGATTTTTTTAACAAATCAATAAATTTATCTAAATCATTATTAGAAATTTTATGTGAAACTCTGCCATTAAGTTTTTTCTTAAGAGTTCTTTTAGAAAAAATATATTTACCTTTTTTGAACTGAATATCTTTTGGAATGTCGACTAACACCGGTCCAGGCCTTCCTGTTGTAGCTACTTCAAAAGCTAAATGCAAAACTCTTGAAAGATCATTAACATCTTTAACCAACCAATTATGTTTTGTACAAGGTCGAGTAATACCAGTAGTGTCACATTCTTGAAAAGCATCGGTACCAATTAAATGAGTTGGTACTTGCCCAGATATACAAACTAAGGGAACTGAATCCATATATGCATCCGTCAAAGCTGTCACAGCATTTGTTGCACCTGGACCAGATGTAACTAACAAGATACCGGGTTTGCCACTTGATCTAGCATAACCTTCAGCAGCATGTCCTGCACCTTGTTCATGTCTAGCTAAAATATGTTTTATTGATTTATGGTTTTTCAGTTCATCATAAATAGGGAGAACTGCTCCACCAGGATAACCAAAAATATATTCGACTTTTTGATCCTCTAAAGCTTTAAAAACTATTTCTGCACCAGTAAATAATTTAGGCATTTATACAATCTACCGGAGAATCAACTTTGGTCAAGTTTTAGCTAACGAGATTTAAAATTTTTTTTAAAAGAATAGAAGAATTGCTTGTATATATCATGTGCCAGTCACTCATATGAGCTCTAGACCAAGTTTTTTGTCTTTTTGCATATTGTCTAGTCTTAATATTCATAAGTTCTATAAGACTTTTTTGGTCGAGATCCCCTCTCAAAAATCTTTGAATTTCTGTAACCCCAATAATTTTGTTTGGTGACAATGATTTTTTTAAACCTTTTTTTTTGAATCTGATTACTTCATTTATACATTTTTTTTTAATCATTAAATTTGTTCTTAATTCAATGTTTTTTAATAGTTGATCTTTAGGGGTATTGATGAAAAATTTTTTAATTTCGTAGTTTTCAAACAAAGATTTAGTTTTTTTTGCCCATTCGTAAATTGATTTTTTTGAATGTTTTTTTACTTCATATGCTCTTAGCGTTCTTTGGGTATCGGTTGAGGAAATTTTGTTTTTCGAAATAGGGTCCAATTTTACTAGTTTTTGATAAAATTTTTCTTGACCTATCCTTTTATGTAATTTTCTTATTTTATTTCTATCTGATATTTTGATTTTTGGGATTTTACTTATACCGTCAGTAATTGCCTTAAAGTAGAGACCGGTACCTCCTACGAGTATTGGCACTTTACCTTTTTTTACTATTTGACGAATTTTACTCTCAGCAAGTTTAAGCCATTTCCCTGTAGAAAAAACAACTCTAGAGGATTTAAAACCATATAAATGGTGTTTTGCTAATTTTAACTCATTCTTATTCGGTCTTGAGGATAAAATTTGAAAGTCTTTATATACTTGCATGCTATCAGCATTAATAATTTCACCTTTAATCTTTTTTGCTAAGTATATTGCTATTTTTGTTTTACCCGATGCAGTGGGTCCAGCTAATAAAATGATTTTTTTTTTCAAACTATTTGAGTTTTACGCCGAGATATCTACGTTGATTATTGTTATTGATAATTGTTAGATATAAAGGCTGTCCTTGAGCTTTAACTTTTTTAATTAAATTATCTAAATTCTCAATTTTTTGAACTGGTTTTTTTTGAATCTCAATTATAATATCATTAACATTTATTAATCCTGCTACCGGACTTCTCTTAGATATTTCTAATATTACTGCCCCTCTTAAATCTTTGTTTAAGTTTCTTAACTTTTTATCATCTGAGTTTAAATCTCTAACAGTAATCTTTAAAGTATCTATATCAAGTTCTTTAATTTTTTTTGGTAATTCCGCTTTTTTTTCTTTAAATTCACTAGAAGACTCAAGCCTGCCAAGAGTAAGTCTTTTGTTGATCATTTTTTTATTTCTCCAAATTTTAAGAGAAACACTTTTTCCAACTTCTGTACTAGCTACAACCCTTGGAAGTTTTCTCATCGTTTCTATTTTTTTTCCGTCAAACTCTAAAATAATATCTCCAGCTTTTATACCTGCTTTATCTGCAGGGCTTTTTTCCCCAACGCTTGCAACTAATGCACCTGATGGTTTTTTTAAATTTTCAACTTCGGCTATTTCTTTAGTTACTTCTTGAATTCTAACTCCAAGCCAACCTCTTCTTGTCTCTCCGTATTTAATTAATTGTTCTATAATATTCGAAGCAGCATTCGCAGGTATAGCAAAACCTATTCCAATTGAACCTGCTTGACCAGGTGCAATTATTGCCGTGTTAATTCCAATAACTTCTCCGTTCAAATTGAAAAGTGGGCCGCCAGAATTTCCCTGATTTATAGAGGCGTCAGTTTGAATGAAGTCATCATACCTAGTCAAATTGATATCTCTATTTCTTGCTGAAATAATTCCTGACGTTACAGTTCCTCCTAAACCAAAAGGGTTTCCTATTGCTACAACCCAATCCCCAACTCTTGCTTTATCAGAGTCTCCAAATTCTACAGTTGAAAAATCTACTTTAGCATTTTTAATTTTCAAAACTGCAACATCTGCGTAAGGATCTGAGCCTAATACCTCTGCTTTATATTCTTTATCTTCAATTCTAACTATAATATCTTCTGCATTGGCAATGACGTGATTATTTGTTACTACAATACCTTCCTTCTTAATAATAAACCCTGAACCCAAAGAAGATGCTTTACGCTCTCTAGGTTGTTGGAATTCTTTAAACATATCTTCAAAAGGTGACCCTGGAGGAAATTGAAAGGGAAATTGGTTATTATTTGTTGTACGAATTGTTTGAGTCGTTGAAATATTAACGACTGATGGCATAAGCTTCTCAGCTAAATCAGCAAAAGAGTCTGGCCTAGTATTAGCGCTTATATTGCTTGAAAAAGACGAAATTAATAAAATTATAATAAATTTTTTTAAAATTCTCATTTAGTTTCTCATATACCAAATTATTATAAAGCCTATAAGTAGAAAAAATATTCCTGAATACCTTAACCTATTTTCAGACATCGTTTCTATTATCTTTAACATATTTTTTATTCTTGACGGAAACATGGCAAGCAGAAGTCCTTCTATAAAAAAAAGCAATCCTATAGCCGTAATAAGATCGCTCATACCTTCAATTAATTTTTTTTAATTAGACCTGATTTTCCAAAAAATTTAAAGAAATCACTGTCTGGTGATAGTATCAAAGATGTGTCTCCACCTATGAGAGCTTTTTCATAAGATTGCATTGCTCTGTAGAAGCTAAAGAACTGTGGATCTTTACCAAAGGCATCAGCAAATATTTTATTTCTTTGACCATCGCCTTCACCTTTCATTATCTCAGATTTTTTCTTTGCATTGGCTAAAATTACTGTCACTTCTTTATCTGCTGTAGATGTAATACGAGTTGCACTCTCAGCCCCTTGAGCTCTAAATTCTTTTGCTTCCCTTTGTCTTTCAGTTTGCATCCTAGCATAAATTGCTTCACTGTTAGCTTGTGGTAAGTCTGCTCTTTTAATTCTAACATCAACGATTTCTATTCCAAAATTTTTTGCTTCAGTATTTACATCGTTTTGAATTATAGACATTT
>NZFE01000018.1 GCA_002689245.1 Candidatus Pelagibacter sp. | reverse complement strand
AGAATAACCCATTGAGCCGCAAGTGGATCCAATCTGTAGGCAATTTTTATGATACTTAATAAATCTTTGTGGCCAACCAGTATGATTGCCAGCATCAAAGGTGATCACAAATTCCTCATCCTGAAAATAATTCTCACTTAAATGGCTGCAAATAAATGCAAAATCGGAATTTTGATCNTTGCTTAACACTTTTAAATCTTGTTTATATTCCTTNTGCAATTTTTTTAACCATTTACNCCACTTCTTTCCATCAAACCAATTTTTTTTNGAAATTTTTCCCANAAATTCATTAATATTAGCCTGAATTGCTAATNCAGAAGGAAAAACCCTATTAATTTCATTTTTGTCTGGATAAATATGAATTAATTTTACTTGTTTAGAAGTTGAGTCAAAAAGNTTATAGCTATTNGTNGTCATATCACTCAATCTAGCACCAATAGCCAAGATAACATCNGCATCTTTAAAGGCAGCTAATAATTTTGGAGATACAGAAGTACCCAGAGTACCAACAAAATTTTTNCANCTATTATTNATTAAATCTTGACGTCTAAAACTTGTCACNACTGGCAAATGATTATTTAATGCAAAACTTTCAATATNTAATCTGGAGTCTTTATTCCAATTTCCCCCTCCTAAGATTATGATAGGTTTTTTTGAACGCTCAAGTATTGCCTTAATTTCAGATATTTTGTTTGTTGGAATTTTAGGTTTTTTGATTTGATAAATGTGCAAATTTTTTTGAGTTGTTTTTTTTGATAAGATGTCTTCTGGTAAGGAAATAACTACNGGNCCNTTTCTACCNGTATTGGCAACTTTGAANGCTTTATGAATANTATCCTCTATTTCTTCCACATTTAAAATTTGATGGCACCATTTTGCAATTTTGGAAAACATANTTTCGTAATTGATTTCTTGAAAAGCCTCTTTCCCATAAAAAGAACTCTCTACTTGTCCTACAAATAATATCATTGGNGTACTATCTTGTTTAGATATATGAACACCAACTGATGCATGNCAAGCACCTGGTCCTCTTGTAACAAATGCAACACCAGGTTTTCCNGTCAATTTTCCNTAAGACTCAGCCATATTTGAAGCTCCTGATTCATGATTAGCATTAATTACATTGATTTTATGTTTTTGATCATAAAGAGCATCTAATACTGCCAAATAGCTTTCACCAGGCACACAAAAAACTTTATCAACTAGATGTTTTAAAAGGCAATTTACTAATATTTGGGCACCAGTTTTATTTTGATTTTTAANTTTCAATGAGGTTTTCNTCCGATGAAATNNATATGATTAAATTCAGATAATTTTTTTATATTTAATTTTATTGACCAATTTATGCTTTTTGCTTTTTTTTTGGGCAGAATAATNAATTTTTTTAATTTTTTTTTGTTAAGTATTTTAATTCCTGAAAATTTCTGTTCAATAACAATTTTCTANATATNATGAAAAAATAGAGTAGTNATCAATGAAATTAGATTTNGATAGTCCTTTNGATTCTTATTCTTTAGCTGCGATGGCTAGAACAGAAGATACTCTTACTTTTTTAGTNGGTGATTTGGATATTGTTGGATCTAAAAATGCTTATAAAAACATTCTTTATGGCGTTAGNCTTATAGTAGAAGGTAAGAATCGTAGACTATCTGACTTTTCAGAAATAATAGAAGANGAAGAGGACGAAAATAATAATCGAAATGAAAAAGAGATAGACAGTTTTAAAATAAATGTTTTTCGTGAAAATTTAATAAAAGATATAATATCTATAATTAAACAAAATGGTTTTAAAAATGTAAGTAAAATANAAGATTCTACTCATGTTTTGATTANAATACCNGAACCAAGTCAAAACCAGNTAAATGAATTTGCAGGTGAAACTAAGCGAATAGAGAGATCNGCAATTTCGAANATTGCTCGAATAAANAGTGATGCAACCCAAAGGATTAAAGCGGCCTTAGAGAGAGAATATATAGAACCACATATTGCAGTACCTGCAAAAGCACATTTAGAAAGAATACAAAGTTCNGCAGTTTCAGAAATAAGACTTATAGGATTAAGAAAGAGAAAATCTTTACTAGGAAAATTTTTTAGNTATACAGATGAAGANGAAAAAAAATTAGGTANAAAATTGGATAAATCTCCTATTAACAATTTATTTTCAAATTAATCNNTTTGAAGTTGTTTATCTTTAATTCTTTTTTTATTATATAATTATGGAAAAAAAAATCTCTCTTACTCACAAAATAACAGAAGAAATTGCCATTANGATTAAAAAAATTATTAATGGCAACTATCAACAGGCAGCTTTAGGGACTATAGATGATGTGGGTTTACCAATGGTTACAAAAATTATTCCAATGAATTACNATGNTAAGATTTATCTNCTTATTAGTGATTTGAGTGAACATACAAAAAATTTGAATATAAACCCAAATGCNTCTCTTTACTTCGCNCAAGAAGAAACTCATAAAATAAAATCAAATAATCCTAGACTTACACTTCAAGGTTTTTTTAAAAAANTAGAATTAAAAAAAGATAATCCAAAATTTCAAATTCTACTAAAAAGTTANAATAAAGTTGAACCAGGNTCAAAAATGTGGGGAATGTTTACTGATTTTAATTTCTATGTTTTTACTGCAAATAAGCAAATTTTTGTTGAAGGTTTTGGAAAGGCCTATCAGGGAAATATATGATAATATTTTTAATGATATCTAATTCCTAGAATGAATATAGAATCAAAATTATTTATAATAATTAAAATTATTTTTATAACTTCCGTCAATAGTGCTCTTTCTGGTCAAGATTACTATGAAGGAGAAGGTGCTGAACGAATCATTAAATCAGGAATAATTCAGGAAACAATAAAGGAAGAGGACCATAAACATCTTGTTATTGAATACAATAATGAATTTTATTGGTGCACTATAGAAAAAAATGGGAATAAAGTATGTGAGTTATACTAAAGTAGTATTAATTATATTTCTTTTCATAATAAATCCTGGGTTTGGGCATGATCCAAATAAAAAATTACCAGCTAATAAAATTTTTGAAAAATTTAATTTGCCTACTGTTGATGAAAGCACACCAATAGGGTTTTATGCAAAAGGATGTCTAAGCGGGGGAGTAAAATTGAAGGATACAGGACCAACTTGGCAAATTATGAGACCTAGCAGAAATAGAAATTGGGGACATCCAACTGTAATAAGCTATGCTAAAGATTTAAGTAAATCTGCTAACCAAATTGGTTGGAAAGGACTTTATATAGGCGACATTGCTGCTCCTAGAGGTGGACCAATGCCCTATGGCCATCAATCACATCAAACTGGCTTAGATATTGATATTTGGCTTACAGCACCCAAAAGCCTCAAACTTACAAAGAAAGAAAGAGATACAATTAAAGCAATATCTGTAAGAAAAAAAAACTTAAAAGAGGTAAATAATAATTGGACATTAGCTCATGCAAAAATATTAAGAGCAGCAGCATCAGACAATCGTGTAGATAGAATATTTATAAATGCACCTGCTAAAATTTGGATGTGTGAAAATATGGAAGGCTCAAAAAAATGGCTTCAAAAAATAAGACCGCTATGGGGTCATCATTCTCATTTTCATGTAAGACTAAAATGTCCTAAGGATTCAATTGAATGCATCAAACAAATACCAACTGTTTCGCAAATATCAAAAAGTTCAACTGGATGTGATGAAAGCTTATATTGGTGGGTTTCAAAAGCTTTGGAGCCACAAGATCCAAAAAAAAAGAAGCCTGCTTTAAGAAAGAAAAAAGGTGCTAGAGATTATATAATGGATGATCTACCCAAAATGTGCCTTGATGTAATTCACAGTAAGTAAAAAATTTTATGGTTTTTTCTTTTTTAACAAGTGAGAATTGAAAGCTATTGTTATTCTATCCTGATTAGATTTATTTGGATAAACACTGTGTAAAAGATATGAAGGAAAGATAACTAACTGTCCTGTTCTTGGCCTTATTCTTACCATGTTATCAAAACCCATTTTTGGAAGTATTTTAGCTAACTCTCTACCCTCTTGGTTTGGGTTAACAAATTTAATCATACCAGAAAATCCTTCAACTTCCGATGGTTGTTGAACATAGAAAACACCTGACCAGTGGGAATTTGGATGAGAATGTAAATTATTCGATCCACCCTTTGGGTTTACATTAATCCAGCCTGAAAACTAGCATCAAATAAATCAGGATTAAATTTGCTATCATAGCTTTACATTATTAATGCAATAGATTTAGCACAAGTAGAACAAACCTTTTTAAATGTTTCTTCTTTTTTTATAAATAGATTAGAAGTTGAGTGCCATCCTTCATTATTGGACAGATTAAAACCAGTATCATTTTGTCTTAATAAATATCCTCTTTTAAATTTCCAAAAATGAATTTTCTAGATTAAATCTATTAAGTGTATTGGGACAGAAAAACCCAATTTCTTAGTAACCCTTCTTTTTTGATTTAGGCAAAAAAGTGGTGAGCCCGACAGGATTCGAACCTGTGACCCACTGATTAAAAGTCAGTTGCTCTACCAACTGAGCTACGGGCCCACATAATTTTGTGTATTATTTCAATTAAAAATGGTCAAGTTGAATTTAAATTTTTACATGAATTTGCTCAAAAATTTTTAACTAGAAGAAAAAATAACACTGCGTTATAAATCAACATGTCAAAAATTAATCATATATTTGAAANANNGAATTNATNAAAATGCATGGATTAGGAAATGATTTTGTAATTATTGATTGNCGTANAAATNATTATAATTTTTCTAATAGTCAAATAAAATTATTAGGAAATAGAAACCTAGGAATTGGCTTTGATCAATTCGTTTTNATGTATAATTCTNATAATGATAGTGTCCATACCTTTTTAAAGTTTTGGAATTCGGATGGTTCAAAATCCTCAACTTGTGGAAATGCAACTCGTTGTGTCGCAGACATCCTAATGAATGAGACAGGTTTAGATACCATCAATATTTCTACAAGTGCAGAAATAATAAAATGCATAAAATTGACCAATGGNCAAATTTCTACAAATTTGGGTATCCCAAAAATAAAATGGAGTGATATTCCATTATCAGAAGAATGTGACACAAGTAAATTACCTATTGAAGGAGCACCNGTTGCTACATCTTTTGGGAATCCCCATTGTACCTTCTTTGTAGATGATTTAGANAAATTTTCAATTTCTCAAATTGGTAAAAAAACAGAAATAAATCCCATTTTTCCTAAAAAGACTAATGTCCAAATTGCAAAAGTTATCGATGAAAGCACAATTAAAGTNAAAGTGTGGGAAAGGGGAAGTGGAATNACAATGGCGTCTGGATCATCAGCTTGTGCAGTTGCATTTTCTGCAAAAAGATTATGTCTAACTAAAGATCTAGTCCAAATAATTTTGGATGGNGGACTTGTAAAGGTTGAATGTAAAGAAGATGGAGTTTGGATAACAGGTGATGTAAAATATGTTTTTTCTGGAAAAATATCTTCTCTTTTNTTTGATAAATTGGANTAATTAATGAACAACATTATAAAAACTTTTGGATGTCGATTAAACATTTTTGAAACNGAGATTATTAAAAATTTTATTACAAAATACAAAATCNAAAATGTATCTGTGCTTAATACTTGTGCTGTAACAAGAGAAGCAGAAAAAAAAGCACANCGTGAAATAAAAAAAATTAAAAATAAAAATAAGGATTCATTTCTTATAGTTACAGGATGTGCAGCTCAATTAAAGCCAAAATCATTTGAAAATATGANTGAAGTAGATTTAGTTTTNGGAAATCAGGAAAAATTAANAANTAAAAATTGGTCAANAATTAGTAATTTNTTGGAAAATAAAACTAAAAAATATAATTCCAACCTAGTATCAAATATTATGGNAGAAAATACTCTCCCTTTAAATAAATTNGGNCCATCAAAATCAAANACTCGTNCTTTTATTGGGATACAAAATGGTTGTGATCATAGATGTACTTTTTGCATTATTCCTTTTGCAAGGGGAAATTCTAGGTCTNTTCCAAAAAAAGAAATTAAAAATCAAATTGAATCATTGGTATTTGGTGGGGTTAGGGAAATAGTTTTGACAGGTGTTGATATAACATCCTGGGGATTGGATTTTAATAATAAAGAAAGATTGGGGGATCTGATACAATTTATTTTGGAATCAATCCCTTCACTTCAAAGATTGAGAATTTCTTCAATAGATAGCATTGAAATTGACCAAAAATTAATGGATTTATTTTGTCAAGAAAGTAGATTAATGCCTCATTTACATCTTTCTCTCCAATCAGGCGATAATATGATTTTAAAAAGAATGAAGAGAAGACATAGTAGAGAAGATTCTATAAAATTCTGCTCTATACTAAAAGAAACAAGACCAGAAATTACATTTAGTGCTGACATAATTGCAGGTTTCCCTACTGAAACTGAAGAAATGTTCAAAAATACAATTTCAATTATTGAGGAATGTAAAATTGATTGGATACACGTTTTTCCTTATTCTTCACGTGTAGGAACTCCAGCAAGTAAAATGCCTCAAATTCCAAAATCAGAAATTAATAAAAGATCTTCTATTCTTAGAAAAATTAGTAATAGAAGATTAAAAAAGCACCTGAATACAAAAGTAGGGAGCATTCAGAAGGTTTTGGTTGAAGGAAATGCCAAAGGATTTACTGAAGACTATACTAGGGTTTCTTTTCAAGAGGGTCTTAAAATAGGTGAAATAATTACTTTGAAAATTGAAAAACGACTAGATAACGAACTTTTTGGAATACCCACTAACTAAATTATTTTCATACAGACATACAAATATACTTCATTTCTAAAAATTCTTCTATACCGTGTTTAGAACCTTCTCTACCTAAACCTGATTGTTTAACCCCGCCAAATGGAGCTAATTCGGTTGATATTACCCCAGCATTCACTCCAACCATTCCATATTCAAGCGCTTCAGAAACTCTCCATACTCTAGACAAATCCTTCGCATAGAAATATGCTGCTAGACCAAAAATTGTGTCATTAGCCTGATTAATTACATCATCTTCATCTTCAAATCTAAATAAGGGAGCTACAGGTCCAAATGTTTCGTTAGTAGAAACAATCATGTTTTTTGTAACTTCTGTAAGGAGAGTAGGTTCAAAAAAATTTCCACCCAATTCATGACGCCTACCTCCTGAAATTAATTTTGCTCCTTTTGATACAGCATCATTTATATGACTTTCAACTTTTAACACTGCATCTTCTGTAATTAATGGTCCTATTGTAACTTTTTCGTTAAATCCATCTCCAACCTTAAATTTGTTTACAGCACTAGATAACTTCTGGGAAAATTCATCATAAACTTTCTCTTGAACATATAATCTATTTGCACAAACACATGTTTGGCCATTATTTCTATATTTAGANAGAATAGCACCTTCTACAGCATCATCTAAATCAGCGTCATCAAAAACAATAAATGGGGCGTTTCCACCCAATTCCATAGACATCTTTAACACTTGTGAAGAACCTTGTTTAAGAAGAATTTTTCCAACTTCTGTAGATCCAGTAAATGTAAGCTTGCGAACTTTAGAATTATAACAGAATTCTTCTCCAATAATTTGTGACTTATTAGAGGTAATAACTGAGAAAACTCCCTTTGGTATTCCTGCCCTTTCTGCCAGTACAGCAATTGCTAAGGCTGATAAAGGTGTCTCTTCAGCAGGTTTAGCCACAAAAGAACAACCTGCAGCAAGGGCTGGTCCCAACTTTCTTGTAATCATTGCATTAGGAAAATTCCATGGTGTTATGGAAGTTACAACACCAATAGGCTGTTTTATTACTAATATTTTTTTATCTGCTTGGTGGCCAGGAATNGTTTCACCATAAATCCTTTTGGCNTCTTCTGCAAAAAATTCAATAAAGCTTGCACCATAAGNAATTTCACCAACAGCCTCAGATAGTGGTTTACCCATCTCTGCAGTGATAATTTTTGCAAGATCATCTGCATTTNTCATCATTAAATTATAAAACTCTTTTAAAATAGACGCTCTTTCTTTTCCCGTTTTTGAGGACCANGNTTTTTGAGANACATAAGCAGCNTNTATTGCTTGTCTAGTTTCTTCCAANCCNAGATCAGGAACATTACTAATTATCTCCAANNTAGCTGGATTTCTTACTTCAAAAGTTTCATNATTTGTAGAACTTACCCACTCACCTGCAATAAAAGCCTTATCTTTAAGCAAAGAAGGNTCCAAAAGCATAGATGAAAGTNTTTTGTTTGATACAATTTTGTCCATTTAAACCNCAATTTAAAATNAAATTATTTCTNNACATANGATATAAAAGTGTTTTTGAAATGGCAAGTTATTAAGATGAATCGTTTTATAATTAATTATTTAGTGTTCTGTCTTAAAGCTTCTGATACTGCTATTGAAGCAGCTGTAGTTACATTTAAACATCTTGCAGAAGATAAAATGGGAATCTTTATATTAAGTGATATTGAATCTCTATCACAATCAGAAACTCCAGAACTTTCGCTTCCAACCATTAGGATATCGTTTGATTTGAATTTAAAATCCCAGATACTTTTGGATGATTTTACAGTAAGGAGAATAATTCTTCTTTTATATTTATATTCTTTCATAAATGAATCAAAATCATTGTGACAATTAATTTTAACCAAGTCCATATAATCCATAGCTGTTCTTCTAATTGCTTTTATAGAAAAAGGAAAACCACAAGGCTCAATTAAATCTATTGCTATTCCAAAACAAGCACATAACCTCATCATAGCTCCTAGGTTTTGAGGTATATCAGGTTGATAAATTGCTAATCTTGTATCTGGTTTTGACATCAAAAATACCTGCGTCCGAAAGTCTGCTAGACTAATTAGATTTAAAGATATATATCACTTTAAAATAGTTGAAGTTATTTTTTTTATTACTACNTATTCAGTAAGGAGAAGATAGTGTCGAATTCTAACTCAAATGAGCCATCAAGACGAGATTTTATTTATGTAGCAACAGCTGCTGCAGGTGTTATTACTACAACCGCAGCTGTATGGCCACTNATNGATCAAATGAATCCATCNGCAGATGTTCAAGCNNTATCCTCTATAGAGGTNGATGTAGCAGATGTAGAACCAGGGTCTCAAATCACCGTAAAATGGCTTGGGAAGCCTGTTTTTATAAGAAGAAGAACTNAAGAAGAAATTAACGANGCTAGNACTGTAGATATCTCTTCTTTGCCAGATCCNCTTTCTTTNAATGAAAACAAACCTAATACAGATGCNAGTGATGAAAATAGAAGCTTAGATGANTCTGGGGANTGGCTNGTAATGGTAGGTGTATGTACACATTTAGGATGTGTGCCACTAGCAGAAGCAGGAGATTATAATGGNTGGTTTTGTCCTTGNCACGGNTCTCATTATGATACAGCTGGTAGAATAAGAAANGGACCTGCGCCCAAAAATTTACCNGTACCTNTAGCAAAATTTATTGATGATTTAATTATAAAACTTGGTTAAAGGAAAATATTATGAGCGGAATTCCTCACGATCATTATAAACCAAAAGCTGGTTTTCAAACATGGATGCATAAAAGATTGCCAATTTTTGGTTTGATGTATGACACTATTATGATTCCAACACCTAAGAATTTGAATTGGATGTGGATTTGGGGAGTGGTTCTTACGTTTTGCCTATTTTTACAAATAATTACAGGAATAGTTTTGGTAATGCATTATACACCTCATATAGATAATGCATTTGATAGTGTTGAACATATAATGAGAGATGTAAATGCAGGCTGGGCTATTTTAGTAGAAACAATCATGTTTTTTGTAACTTCTGTAAGGAGAGTAGGTTCAAAAAAATTTCCACCCAATTCATGACGCCTACCTCCTGAAATTAATTTTGCTCCTTTTGATACAGCATCATTTATATGACTTTCAACTTTTAACACTGCATCTTCAGTAATTAATGGACCTATTGTAACTTTTTCGTTAAATCCATCTCCAACCTTAAATTTGTTTACAGCACTAGATAACTTCTGGGAAAATTCATCATAAACTTTCTCTTGAATATATAATCTATTTGCACAAACACATGTTTGGCCATTATTTCTATATTTAGAAAGAATAGCACCTTCTACAGCATGATCTAAATCAGCGTCATCAAAAACAATAAATGGGGCGTTTCCACCCAATTCCATAGACATCTTTAACACTTGTGAAGAACCTTGTTTAAGAAGAATTTTTCCAACTTCTGTTGATCCTGTAAATGTAAGCTTGCGAACTTTAGAATTATAACAGAATTCTTCTCCGATAATTTGTGACTTATTAGAAGTAATAACTGAGAAAACTCCCTTTGGTATTCCTGCCCTTTCTGCCAGTACAGCAATTGCTAATGCTGACAAAGGTGTATCTTCAGCAGGTTTAGCCACAAAAGAACAACCTGCAGCAAGGGCTGGTCCCAACTTTCTTGTAATCATTGCATTAGGAAAATTCCATGGTGTTATGGAAGTTACAACACCAATAGGCTGTTTTATTACTAATATTTTTTTATCTGCTTCAATAGCAGTATCAGAAGCTTTAAGACAGAACACTAAATAATTAATTATAAAACGATTCATCTTAATAACTTGCCATTTCAAAAACACTTTTA
>NZFE01000017.1 GCA_002689245.1 Candidatus Pelagibacter sp. | reverse complement strand
CAATCTCAACTTCCCAATCTGTGTGGTTTGAATTTTTCGGAACTTCTATATTGTCATTTGGTCCAACAATGCAATTAGTAAATTTTGAAAAAATAATTGGTTCTTTCGGTATGGGTAAGTTTTGCTCTGTTGCATGATCTTTAAAATTAAGACCAATTCCTAAAAATTTTGAGGGATTATTTACACAAGCTCCTATTCTAGAGTTAGCATCAAGAGTTGGAAGATCTTTAATGTTTAATTTTTTTATATTATCAATAGTTTGGAAATTTAAATTTTCAGGATTAAAATCAGATACAGCACTAGATAGATCTTTGTATGAACCATCTTTATCTATAATTGCTGGTTTTTCTTTACCTAATTCACCTATTCTACAGAGTTTCATATCTTTTATTCAATTAAATTTCTTAAACTTTTCTCTAAAATTTTTCCCTCTAGAGACTTTATATTAACCTTTATATTTTTATCAACTCTCATATCTACCCCATTTTTTCCATATTCCAGCTGCAAGATGCATAATTCCTATCTCGTTATTAGGAATATTTGGCTCTTTAAAAGTCTTACTTTTTTCGTCATAAACTGGAAGAAGGTGACTTGTTATCCAATTATGATTAATGGGTAAGAATTCTGTTGGGACATTATCTATATAAACTGACATATTAATTGCTAAACCTTCTGATCCGAATATTCTCCCTTTATTTAAAACCTTTTTTAAATTATTTTGCCAGGTTTCCCAACAAGAAGAATTTTTCATTAGAGAAAAAACACCAATATTTAAGTGTGGGGCAAAAGCTAATTTTCTTGCGTCATCTTCTGAAATTCCTGACATTTTAGCGTGTTTATAGTTTTGTGTTTTAATGGCTGCAATTTTTCCAAATATCCAATTTACTTTTGCTAAACTTCTATAGCCTGGTCCTATTGATTGTGTAATTCCTAATTTATTATTTTTACATGCTTTGAAATAATTTTCTATACAACTCCAGGAATTTACCCAAGCATCACAATCAATCCATAAAAATTTTTCATAATTAGGAAAATATTTTGGAAGAAAAGCTCTTGATACCTGACTTTTTAACCATTCTTTCTTTTTTTTATGAGAAGGTATTTCTATATCCCATTCTGCTTTTTTAATTTCATCAACTAAAGTACTTATCTTTTCCTTTTGTTCAGTATTTAGCCCAGCATCTAAAACACTAATATCAATATTTTCACTTTCTTTAAATTTTCTTATAGAGTGAATTAATTCTAACAATAATGGAAAATAGTTTGAGTCTGCTAATGTAACTATTGTTTTTTTAGACATTTATTCGATCCAGCTAGAGTATTTTTCTTTATTTTTTTTAATAAATTCAGGGAGTTCATTTCCATCAGTTAGTTTGAGATCTTGTGTTCCATCAATTTTCTCAGCTTTCATATCAGCCCTTAAGTTATAAATTGATTTTTTATTTTTTATAATTTCTTTAATTTTATCTGTGCCGAGTGGTTTAATATCGTACTCTCTGTGATGTAAATAAGTTCTCATTTTTTTTTCTATATCTTCTGCAGTTTTCATATTTGAAAAATGCCATCCCCCATTTTCTATAAATATAATATTAGAGTATTTTTTATTAGAAAATAACACATCTAATCTCCAAATGGGATAATTTTTAGCTTTAATATTTCTAAGCCATTGAGGAGATTTAAAAATTTTATACCTGCAGGCTTTACTTCCGTACCAAGGCATGTTTTCAAGTTTTAAATTAAATTTATAATAATAAAAATTTTGTTTAAATAAAATTATTTGATCTTTAATCTTTTTAAAATTTAACTCGATAAGATTGGGGATTTCGTCTACGTCAGATACAATTATTAGATCCTCTGAATTTGCAGGCTTAAGACCTTTGATAATTGTATTTCTCTGAAGATTTTCACGTTTGAGAGCATTCATTATATACTTTGAATTTTTTTTATCTTCACTGTCTTCAGTATTAATAATCTCTAAATTATCAGGCTCTTTATCCATTATTATATAATTGATTTTATTTTTAAACTTTGAATACTTTTTTAAATCAAACAGTAGTTTTCTTTTTTCACCACTATGAGTAAATTTACTTTCAACTATTACAAATTCATCTACATGATCATATAAAATATTAAATCTAAGATCTAAAACTAAATCCTCATCATAGTACATGAAGCAATCAAATATTTTCATACTCTTTTAATTTTATTTTTTTTTATAATATTTTTCAAAATTTCATTTTTACATAAAGTAATTTTATGTTTATTTTGAGACCTCAAAACTATAGATACTCCTACCCTCCCCAGACGGAAAAAGGGATAGCTGCCAATATCAATATCTCTCTTATATTTCTTTTGTATTTTTTCTAATTGTTTTGATATATTGCTTTCGACTGTTACAAGGTTAATGGAGTCACTAAAAACTTTAGAACCTTTTTTTAAATACTGGGCACAGTTGTGTATCATTGATCGTAAAATTAGAGGTACGCCTGGTAGACAAAAAACATTTTTAATTTTGAAACCTGGAGCTGCACTTGATGGATTGTAAATTAGATCTGCTCCTTTGGGCATCTTACACATTTTTTTTCTACCATCATTAAAATTAAGTTTTCCGTAATACTTTTCTAAAATTTTAAAAGCTTCAGGGTGGTATACATATTTAACTTTAAATACTTTTGAAATAGATTGAGCAGTTATGTCGTCGTGAGTTGGTCCTATACCTCCCGTAGTAAAAATATAATTATATTTTTTTTTCAATTCTCTGATAGTACTAATAATTTTCTTCTCAATATCAGGAATTACTCTCACTTCATTCACGGATATTCCATTTTTTTCGTTTAGCCATTTAGATATAAATGAGACATTTAAATCCTGAGTTCTACCTGACAAAATTTCGTTACCGATGACTATAATAGCTGCATTTACTTTTTTGAAATTTTTCTCCATATTAAAAAATAATATATGATTTTTGAAAGTGAATTAATAGCAGGTGTATTAATTAAAAGATATAAAAGATTTTTTGTTGATATAAAAGTTAAAAATAAAGTCATTACAGCTCATTGTCCTAATACCGGATCAATGATGGGTCTTTTAAAAGAAGGTAATAAAGTCTGGCTAACAAAGAGCAGTAATGAAAAAAGAAAATTAAAATACACACTTCAAATAATTGAAGTCAATAAACAAAAAGTTGGGATAAACACTCATATTACTAACAAGATTTTTTATGAAGCCTTGTTAAATGGTAAAATAATAAATCTAAAAAAATCAGATATATTATTTAAAGAAAAAAAATTTAATTTAAAAACAAGATTTGATTTTTTTATAAAAAATGAAAAAAAAGGATGTTTCATTGAAGTAAAAAATGTAACTTTATCAAGAACTAAAAATCTTGCGGAGTTTCCAGATGCTGTAACAGAGAGGGGTTCAAAACATATTAAAGAATTAATGATAGCAAGGAAAAAAGGATTTGATGTCTATCTTGCGTTTGTAATTCAGCGTGAAGATTGCAAAAGATTTAAAATTGCCGATGACATTGATCCAGAATATAAAAAATTATTAACAATTGCTTTAAAAAATAAATTAAAAGTTATTTGCTATGATTGTAAATTTTTATCAAAAGGAATAAAAATAAATAACAGAATAAATATTATAAAATGATTGAAAGTTTTGAAAAAACAAAGATAGCTGGTTCTATTGCATCAGGGGCTCTAGATGAAGTTAACAATATTATCAAACCAGGTTTGAGCACATTGGAAATCGATAAACTATGTTACGAATATATAAACGATCATAATGCTTACTCAGCTCCACTATATTATAGAGGTTATCCAAGAACCTGCTGTACGTCGACCAATCACGTTGTTTGTCACGGTATTCCATCTGAAAAGATTTTAAAAAATGGAGATATAATTAATGTTGATGTTACTGCAATTAAAGATGATTGGCATGGAGATACAAGCAGAATGTTTATAGTTGGAGAATGTTCAATAAAAGCAAAAAAAATTAATTAAAACTACTTACGATTCAATGATGAAAGCCATCAGTATAATTAAGGCCGATATAAAAATTGGTAATATAGGTTATACGATACAACAAAGTGTTGAAGCTAAGGGCTTTTCAGTAGTAAGAGATTTTTGTGGGCATGGAATAGGTAAAAAATTTCATGAAAGCCCAAATGTTCTTCATTATGGAGAAAAAAATTCCGGACAAGAACTCAAAGCTGGTATGATATTCACAGTTGAGCCAATGATAAATTCAGGAAAATTTGAGACAAAAACATTAAAAGATGGATGGACAGCAGTTACAAAAGATAAATCTCTGTCTGCACAATTTGAACACACTGTTGGCGTAACTAAAGAAGGATACGAAATTTTTACTTTGTCTAAAAAAGGTTTAAATTTTCCTCCAAATTTATAATGATTGAAAGATATTCGAGAGAAGAATTAAAAAATATTTGGAGTGATTATAATAAATACTCACTTTGGCTTAAAATAGAACTAGCAGCTGCAGAGGCGATGGAAAAATATAAAATTATTCCAAAAGGTGTTTCAAAAAAAGTTCGTAAAAAAGCTAAAATAAATCCTGAAAGAATTTTAGAAATTGAAAAGAAAGTCAAACATGATGTTATTGCTTTTCTAACATCAATTACTGAAAAAGTTGGTAAAGAAGCTAAATACCTGCATAAAGGGATGACCTCTTCCGATGTTCTAGATACTTGTTTTAACTTACAATTAAAACAATCTGGAGAAATTTTAATAAAAGACCTAGATTTACTTTTATCAACAATTAAAAAGCAAGCAAACAAACACAAGTTTACAGTTTGTATAGGAAGAAGCCATGGTATTCATGCTGAGCCAATAACTTTTGGTTTGAAAATGGTTTCTTTTTATCAAGAGTTTTTAAGGAATAAAAAAAGACTATTAGAAGCAATTAATGAAATATCTACTTGTGCAATATCGGGTGCTGTCGGTACTTTTGCCAATGTTGATCCTAAAGTAGAAAGTTATGTTGCAAAAAAATTAAAATTAAAAATTGAACCTATATCGACACAAATAATTCCAAGAGATCGTCATGCACAATTTTTTTCTACTTTAGCAATAATTGCAAGTTCTATAGAAAGGTTCGCAGTGGAGATCCGACATTTACAAAGGACTGAAGTTTTGGAAGTCGAAGAGTTTTTTGGTAACAAGCAAAAGGGATCTTCAGCAATGCCACATAAAAAAAATCCCATTTTAAGTGAGAATTTAACTGGACTAGCTAGATTAATTAGAGCTAATGTATTGCCAGCCTTGGAAAATATAGCTTTATGGCACGAAAGAGATATTTCTCATTCAGCTGTTGAAAGAAATATTGGACCTGACTCAACTATTGCTTTGGATTTCGCACTATTTAGATTAAATGAAATTATTAAAAATTTAAATGTTTATCCAAAAAACATGAAGAAAAATCTAGATTTAACTAGCGGTTTATTTTTCTCTCAAAGAGTTCTTTTGGAGCTTACATCCTGTGGTTTTACGAGAGAACAAGCTTACGCAATAGTTCAAAAAAATGCTATGACTACATGGAAAAATAACACTTCCTTTTTAGACAACTTAATAAGAGATCAGAGGGTTATTAATAAAATACCTGTTAATAAATTAAAAAGATTGTTTGATTTAGGTTACCATACCAAAAAAATTAATATAATTTTTAAAAGAGCTTTAAAAAAATAATCTCATATGAATAAAGGTAAAAAACTTTACGAAGGAAAAGCAAAAATTATTTATTCTACCAATGATAAATATTTGGTTATTCAACATTTTAAAGATGATGCAACAGCATTTAATAATTTAAAAAAATCTAAAGTTGAAGGAAAAGGAGTTTTAAACAACAGAATATCGGAGTACCTTTTAACTAGTTTAGCACAATGCGGAATTAAAACTCATTTTATTAAAAGACTTAATATGCGCGAACAATTGATAAGAAAAGCTGAAATAATTCCTTTAGAGTTTATTGTTAGAAACGTAGCTAGTGGCTCATTAACAAAAAGACTTGGTATTCCTGAAGGAACTGTCTTAGACAAACCTCTTTTAGAATACTGCTTAAAAAATGATGAGCTTCAAGATCCTATTGTTTCAAAAGATCATATATTTAATTTTGATTGGGCGTCAAATAAAGAAATTGAAGAAATTGATAAAATGACATTAAGAATTAATGATATTCTAATAGGTTTGTTTAAGGGCATAGGTATAAAATTAGTAGACTTTAAAATAGAATATGGAAAAGCCTGGAATAAAGACAAGGGAGAGAATGAAATCGTCCTTGCTGATGAAATTAGTCCAGATACTTGTAGACTATGGGACTCAAAGACTGAAAAAAAATTAGATAAAGATAGATTCAGAAAAGACTTGGGTAATATAATTGAAGGTTATCAAGAAGTGGCTCGAAGATTGGGCATTATGCCTGAGATAGGAAATATTAAAGAGGTAAATTTCAATAAACCAAGTTCGGTTAAATTTAAAAAAAAATAAATTGAAATTTGCAGTAATCATAACTTTAAAGAAAAACGTTCTTGACCCCCAGGGAAAAGTTATTGAACAAACGCTTCAGAGTATGGGAGTAAACTCACTTAAAAATTTAAGACAAGGTAAATACATTGAGGTAGAATTAAATGAGACAGATGAAAAAAAAGCTCATAATTCTATTGAAGATATGTGTAAGAAGCTTTTAGTAAATCTTATTATTGAGGAATATAAAATAAAAAAAATTTGATGAATTCATCAGTTATTGTTTTCCCTGGATCAAATTGTGATAGAGATGTAGCAACTGCTCTTACGAAGCTTCAATTTAAAAATAAAATGGTGTGGCATAAGGATAGTGAACTTCCTAAATCAGATTTAATTGTAATACCTGGAGGTTTTTCTTATGGAGATTACTTAAGATCTGGCGCGATTGCTGCAAAATCAAATATATTAAAAGAGGTCATTAAAGCAGCAAACTCTGGTTGTCTTGTGTTGGGTATTTGTAATGGATTTCAAATACTTATTGAAACAGGCCTTCTTCAAGGGGCTTTATTAAGAAATAAAAATCTAAAATTTATTTCTAAAGATGTAAGTTTAAAGATTATAAATAATGAGAATAAATTTTGTAAAAAATATAAGAAAAATAATATTATTAATTTAAATATAGCTCATAACGAAGGGAATTATTTCACTAATAAAGATCATTTGAAAGAATTGGAAGATAATGAACTTATTGCTTTTAAATACTGCAACAAAGACGGTTTAATTAATGAAAGCACAAATCCTAATGGGTCTATAAGTAATATTGCCGGTATATTAAATAACAAAAAAAATATTTTAGGTATGATGCCTCATCCCGAAAGGATGGTTGATAATTTAATTAGTAACTCTGACGGCGTAGAACTATTTACAAGTATTTTGAATTAATGAAAATAACTAATGATATAATTGAATCCCATGGTTTAAAGTTAGAAGAATATTCTAAAATAAAATTACTTTTAAATAGGGAGCCTAATTTTTTAGAGTTAGGTATTTTTTCTGCAATGTGGAACGAACATTGTTCGTATAAATCATCTAAAGTTCATTTAAAAAAACTTCCGGTTAAAAATAAAAATGTTATTCAAGGTCCTGGGGAAAACGCTGGTGTAATAGACATTGGTGATGATGATGCAATAGTTTTTAAGATAGAAAGCCATAATCATCCTTCATTCATTGAACCTTACCAAGGTGCTGCAACAGGTGTAGGAGGTATATTAAGAGATGTTTTTACAATGGGAGCGAGACCTATAGCTCTTTTAAATTCAATTCACTTTGGCGATCCTAAGAATAAAAAAACAAAAAATCTTTTAAATGGAGTTGTGTCAGGTATTGGTGGCTACGGGAATTGTATAGGCATTCCAACGGTTGCCGGTGAAACAAAGTTCAATAGTACCTATAATGAAAATATTCTTGTGAATGCGATGGCTGTTGGTTTAGCAAACAAAAAAAAGATTTTTTATTCGAAAGCTAAAGGTATAAATAAACCTGTCGTTTATGTTGGGTCTAAAACGGGAAGAGATGGAATTCATGGAGCATCAATGGCATCTGCTGAGTTTGATGAGAATACCGAGGAAAAAAAACCTACTGTGCAAGTAGGAGATCCTTTTACAGAAAAACTTTTGATGGAAGCTTGTTTAGAATTAATGAAGAAAGACTCTATAATCTCAATACAAGATATGGGTGCTGCTGGATTAACTTCTTCAAGTGTAGAAATGGCTTACAAAGGAAATTTGGGAATAGAGCTATATCTAGATAAGGTCCCTTGTAGAGAGGAAAATATGAGTCCTTATGAGATGATGTTATCTGAAAGTCAGGAGCGAATGCTCATAATTCTAGAGGACGGGAAAGAAAATGAGGCAAAAAAAATTTTTAATAAATGGGATCTTGATTTTGTTGTTATTGGAAAAACAACTGACTCAAAAGATTTATCTTTAAAATATAATAATAAAACTGTGGCTACCATTCCAATTGAAGCTTTATCTTCTAAAGCTCCATTATATGATCGAAAATGGACTAAAAAAAAATTAGATAAAAAGAAAATCAATTTAAAGGATCTTAAAAAAATAAAGTTTGATGATGCTTTTTTTAAAATTATATCTTCTCCTAATCAATCAAATAAAAATTGGGTTACAGAACAATTTGATCAAATGGTAATGGGAGATACTATTGAGCGCTCTGGAACAAATGCAGCTGTTGTAAAAATACATGGTAAAGAAAAAGCAATAGCTGTAACAGTAGATTCTTCTGCAAATTATTGTAAATCTCATCCACTTAGTGGTGGAAAGCAAATTGTTTGTGAGAGCTGGAGGAATTTAGTAGCTGTAGGTGCAAAGCCCATTGCGATCACAAATTGTTTAAATTTTGGAAATCCAGAAAATCCAGAAATTATGGGTCAATTCGCTGAGAATGTATTAGGAATTAAAGAAGCATGTGAATTTTTAAATTATCCTGTCGTATCTGGAAATGTTTCTTTCTACAACGGTACAAATAAAAATAATATTTTTCCTACACCTGTTATTGGTGGGGTAGGATTAATTAATAATATAAATAAAATTCAAAATCACAAATTTAAAAAAATTGATAGTCAAATAATTTTAATAGGTAAAACATTTGGTCATATTGATCAGAGTGTTTTTATAAACGAATTGTATAATTTGTACGAAGGAATGCCCCCTGAAGTTAATTTGTTGAATGAAAAAAATAATGGTGACATTGTTCTAAAATTAATTAATGCGGGCAATATTAATTCTGTACATGATGTTTCTGTAGGTGGAATTATTTTAGCACTAGCTGAAATGTCTTTAAGCTCAAATATTGGTGTAAAAATAAATAAACCAAAAAAGTTATCTAATTTATTTAATTATTTCTTTGGTGAAGATCAAAGTAGATATTTAGTTGAAGTAGATAAGAGTAATTATTCTAACGTTGAAAAAATACTAAAAGATAACAACATTTATTTTGATAATATAGGGGTTACTCAAAAAGAGTATTTTGAGTTAGATAAAGTTTTAAAAATAAATGTTAAAGAGCTTTATGAGCTAAATAATAGATGGTATAATAATTATAATGGCCTTAACAGTTGAAGAAATTAAAAAACATATTTTGGAAGCTATTCCTGATGCATCCATAGAGATTAAAGATTTAATGGGCGACAATAATCACTATTCAGCAACTATAAAATCTAAGATATTTAAGGGAATGTCTAAAATTGATCAGCACAAGTTAATTTACAAATCATTAAAGGGTAAAATGGGCAATGAATTACATGCTCTAGCACTCACAACAGAAGAAAAATAAAATGAATATTAAAGAAAATATACAAAATTTAATAAATCAAAATGACATATGTTTGTTTATGAAAGGAACACCAGATTCTCCTCAATGCGGTTTCTCTATGGCGTTATCAAATGTTTTAAAGCATTTAAATGTTAAATTTAAGGGAGTAAATGTTCTAGAGGATCAAAATTTAAGACAAGGAATTAAGGACTTTAGTGATTGGCCCACTATACCTCAGTTATATATTAAAGGTGAGTTTATTGGAGGCTGCGATATTGTAAAAGATATGTTTGAAAAAGGAGAGCTTAAGAAAGTTCTTGAAGAAAAAAAATTAATTTAATTTTTTAATAAACGCAACTGCAGCACCTTTTGATGAACCTTGATAATTAAAAATACTTATTTTTTCATTTGTTAATTTTTCAATCGTGTCATTATCTAAAATATTTGAATATATTTTTTTTTTTGATTTAATATTATCAATTAAAATGTCAATGGTTGACTCATCTTTATCATTGAGATGATTAAAAAAATTAGGAAATTTATAATCTTCGATAATATAAAAACCACCATTTTTTACATGCTTAAATAAAATATTTAATGAGGTTAACATGTCATTTAATTTATGAGAACCATCGTCAATAATAATATCAAAAAATTTATCATTTTTTGGTCGTAAAATATTTTTTATAAAATTATTTACCATTTTTTTATTTGTAATATCTAAATCAAATACCTTAATTTTTTTTGAAGAATATTTAAAATTTGCAATGTTAATATCTATACAAAAAATGTTTGCGTTTGGAAAATATTTTGCAAAACTAGCTGCTGAGGAGCCTGCGTAGCTACCTATTTCAAGAATATTTATTTTTTTTTCTTTAAGAGGATAAAAATGTTTTTCATAAAATTCTGTATACCCATGGTTATCTTTGTCTGTTTCATAATATTTAAATAAATCTTTTAAGGTGTTTTTTTTCATTTTTTTTATCAAAATCAATATTGATTTTATTCTTAATTTTATAATAAAATAATCTTTTATATTTTTTTAAAAAATTCAATTATCTTGAATAATATTCGATAACTAGATTTGGTTCCATAATAACTGGATAAGGAACCTCCGAAAATTTTGGCACTCTTACTAATTTTACAGATTTGCTTTTCCCGTCTAATTGAATGTATTGGGGTATTTCTCTTTCTTTGCTTTGTATAGATCCGTCTATAATATTTAATTTTTTTGATTTTTCATTTACTTCTACTTGATCTGTGTCTTTTAGAAGATAGCTAGACACATTAACTCTTTTTTTATTCACTCTAATATGGCCATGATTAATTAATTGTCTTGCTGCAAACACAGTTGGGGCTAACTTTGCTCTGTATACTACTGTGTCTAGTCTGCTCTCTAATAAAGCTATCAAATTTTCAGAAGTATCGCCTCTTTTTGATAAAGCTTTTCTATAAATATTTCTAAATTGTCTTTCATTAATATTTCCATAGTATGCTTTTAATTTTTGCTTAGCCTGAAGTTGAATTCCGTAGTCGGTTGGTTTGCCTTTTTTGTTTTGACCATGTTGACCTGGAGGATACGCTCGTACATTAAATGGACTTTTCGGCCTTCCCCACAAATTAGCTTTTAGCCTACGATCAATTTTATGTTTAGAATTTAATCTTTTTGTCATTATTTGAACACGGGTTTACAAGGTTTAGGGGGTAATTGTCAATTATGCTTTTTTTTATTTTTACTTAGCGAACCAATTAAACTGCCCAAAATACGTAATTCTTTATCATTTGGCTCCATTCTGTAAAACAAATTGTTTATATTTTTCATCATTGAACTTCTTTTCTCTACGGGATTAAAAAAGTTTTTTTTCTCTAGATTATCTTTTAACAATTTTAGTATTGATGAAAGTTTACCTTTTTGACCTATTCCTTTTTTAAAACTTGATTCTTTTATAAGTTTAAAGTTATTCAATTTAAATATTTCATAACAAACTATAGTTATAGAATGAGACAAGTTCATGGATTTAAACTTTGGTGATGATGGTATTTGAACTACATAATTTGCATAAGATAGATCAAAATTTGATAGTCCAGATGCCTCTGGACCAAACATTAAACCAATTTTTTTTTTCTTTTGTTTTTTTATAATTTCAAGAAAATTAAAAAAAGTTATATGTTTTTTATTTATATCTCGTTTACGTGCGCTAAAAGAAAATATTAAATCAAAATTTTTTATAGCAGAGGCTGTGTTTTTAAATACTTTTGTTCTTTTTATAATGTCAAAGGCACCTACTGATGTTGCTTTAGCTTTTATGTTAGGCCAACCACATTTTGGTTTAGTAACAACCAAATTATTAAATCCAAAGTTTTTTAATGCTCTTGCAGATGCGCCAATGTTTTCTCCAAGTTGTGGTTGAATTAAAATAAAACCATAATTATTTTTCATGAATATTTGCTGGTGCTTTTTCTTTAAATAATTTATATTCTAAACTATCTATTAATGCTTTAAATGAAGCCTCAATAATATTTTGAGAAACACCGATAGTAAACCAGCTTTTACCAGTTTTATCTGTGCTCTCGATTGAAACTCTTGTAGTTGCACCTGTACCGGTGTTTAATATCCTTACTTTATAATCCAAAAGTTTAAGATCAGAAAAGTATTTATAGTATTTTTCAACTTTTTTAAAATTAGATCTGATAGCATTATCTAAAGCATTTACTGGGCCATTTCCTTCACCAGCACAATAGACTTCCTTACCATCTATTACAAAGGTTACCTCTGCTGTTGTTTTTAGTTCATTATCTTTTTTTACATTAACATTATAATTTTTTACTTTTAAATATTCTGGAAGTTTGCCTAACAACTTATTTGCCAAAAGTTCAAATGAAGCATCTGCTCCATCATATGAATATCCAGTAAATTCTCTATCTTTAACTTCATTTAAAATTTTTTGAATTTTTGTATCTTTTGAGTCAATTTTTATTCCATAATTTTCAAGTCTAGAAATTATATTTGATCTTCCAGCTTGGTTCGAAACAATAATATTTCTGTGATTGCCAACATCTTTTGGATCTATGTGTTCATATGTTTTTGGATCTTTTTTTACTGCTGAAACATGTAATCCGCCTTTATGAGAAAATGCAGATCCTCCTACATAAGCCATACTTTTATTTGGTTTTTTATTAAGAACTTCGTCCAAAAATCTGGAGCATTCTGTTAACGATGAAAGCTTATTTTTACTAATATTCAAATCAAACCTATCACTAAAACTTTTTTTTAAAAAAAGTGTTGGTATTATAGACATTAAATTTGCGTTACCGCACCTTTCACCTAAACCATTTATAGTTCCTTGTATTTGTCTAGCTCCAGCTAACACAGCGGTTAAAGAATTGCTTACGGCATTTTCAGTATCATTATGTGCGTGTATACCTAGATTTTTTCCTGGAATTACTTTTGTAACGTTATTTATTATCTCTCCAATCTCATTAGGTAAAGTTCCACCATTAGTATCGCATAATACGATCCATCTAGCGCCTTCATCATAAGCTTGTTTTAAACAATCAAGGGCATAATTAGAATTGTTTTTATATCCATCAAAGAAATGTTCAGCATCAAAAAGAAATTCTTTTTTATTTTTTACAAAATGCCTAGCTGTTTCTCTTATATTTTTTAGATTTTCCTCGTTTTTAATACCTAGAGCGGTTTTGACGTGAAAATCCCACGTTTTTCCAACAACACAAACTGTTTTGCAATCAGCGTTAATTAAAGGAGATAAGTTTGGATCATTATCTGCGCTAACTCCATTCTTCTTAGTCATACCAAAAGCTGTAAATTTCGAATTTCCAAGGTTAGGAGATTTATCAAAAAATTCATTGTCAACAGGATTAGCTCCTGGCCACCCACCTTCTATATAGTCTACTCCTATATTGGACAAAATTTTTGCAATTTTATTCTTATCTTCAACTGAAAAATCAACCCCCTCGGTCTGCGCACCNTCTCTTAGAGTGGTATCAAAAATGTATATCTTTTCTCTGCTCATTTATAGTTCCAAGTCGTTTTACCTTTTTCATCCTTTATATCAATACCTTCTTTGTTTAAATCATTTCTAATTTGGTCTGCGAGTTTATAATTACCAGCTTTTTTGGCCTCCTCACGATCTTTAATTTTATTTAATATATTGTCTTCAGAAATTTTAACTTTGCTTTTTTTATATACAGCTCTTTTTTCAGTAGTTTCATTAAATAATCCAATTAAACGACATGCTTTATTAAATTCCTTTTTTTTATCTTTGTTTCCATTTTGTGATTGATAAAATAACTCATGTAATTTGGAAATATAAAGAGGTGTATTCATGTCATCTAATAGATCGCCAAAACAATCAGGTGTTTTCTCACTTACTTCAGAGGAATACATAGAGTACCATTTATCTAAGGTCCTGGATTGTTCCATGAGTAATTCATTATTCCAATCCAACGGCTGTTTATATTGAGCACTTAAAAGAGATAAACGAACAACTTGTCCCGAATATTTTTTGGTAGCGTCTTCTATTGTTGTTATATTCCCAATCGATTTTGACATTTTTTCTTTGTTCATAGTTACAAAACCATTATGTATCCAATAATTAGCAAATTTATCTGTTCCATTATAAACACACGATTGAGCAATCTCATTTTCATGNTGTGGAAATATTAAATCTAGTCCTCCACCATGTATATCAAAATTTTTACCCAAGTATTTTTCACTCATGACTGAACACTCTAAATGCCATCCAGGTCTACCTCTTCCCCATGGAGAGTCCCAACCTGGATCTTTATTTTTTGAAGGTTTCCAAAGAACAAAATCTAAAGGATCTTTTTTTAATTTTGATACTTCTACTCTAGCGCCAGCTTTAAGATCATCCGGATTTTTATTTGAAAGATTACCGTATTTTTTAAAAGCTGTTACTGCGAAAAAAACATGCCCCTCTTTTTCATAAGCAGCTTTTTTTTCAATTAGTTTTTTTGTCATATTAATCATGCCTTCAACATGATCAGTTGCTCTTGGCTCTTTGGTTGGATTTAGACAAAATAAAATTTTACAATCATCATGAAATCTTTTTGTTACAGATTTTGTTAAATCTAAAATATCTATTTTTTTAATTTTTGATGNNTCAATAATTTTATCGTCTATATCTGTAATATTTCTAACATATGTAACTTTTTTTTCTCCATAAAGTTCAATAAGTATTCTAAAAAGAAGATCAAACACTACTAAAGCACGAGCGTTTCCAACATGAGGATTGTCATAAACNGTTGGTCCACAGGCATACAGGGAAACTTTTTCTTTATTTATTGGATTAAAAATTTCTTTTTTATTTGTAAGTGAGTTAGTTAATTGTAAATTATTCATTGAATTTGCAAACTGGTATAGGATTCATTTTGTGTAAGTTTTTTTCTCTTATTTTTAAATATTTCTGATAGTTTGGATCGTTTTTATTTTCCATAGCTTTTTCTAGATCTTCATAACTCATTCCTAATTGCAGGACATCGTTTCTTCCATCATCCCACAATCCGTCTGTTGGTTGAGAATTTATAATTTCTTTTGAAACTCCAAGATATTTGCCTAATTCCCACACCTGAGTTTTTGTACAGTCAGCTATTGGAGATATATCTACACCCCCATCACCATATTTTGTATAAAAGCCAACACCAAAATCTTCAACTTTATTCCCTGTTCCAACTACGATACCAGAATTAGCTGCTGCTACTTGATATAGAGTTGCCATTCTTAATCTGGCTCTTGAATTCGCAAATCCGTGCTCATTATCAAAGTTATTTAAAACTTGAGAAAAGGATCCAAATATTTTGTCCATCTCGATTAAGTGATGTTCAACATTGTTAAACTTATCTTTCAACCATTTTGCGTGTTGTAAGCTTAAGTCATGTTGGGATTTTATTTGTTTAATTGGCATTGTTAACACAATTGTCTTTCTTCCTGTGTTTGCGCATAGCGTACTAACTACAGATGAGTCTATACCTCCTGAAATACCAACTACTAATGATTTAGGATTAAACGATGTAGTTTCACAATAATTGTTGATCCAATCAGTGATAATTTTTGCTCTTTTTTTTACTTCCATAATTAATACACTCCCTCTTTTAAGGTCATGTCCTAATAATTACAATAATTATTAAGACGCGGCTTGGATAATTTTTTTTGAATATTTTGAGTTTTTCTTTATTTCCTCAGAAATTAGAAAAGCTAANTCTANNGCTTGNTCAGCATTCAATCTTGGGTCGCAATGCGTTCTGTATCTATTAGATAAGTCATTTTCAGATATTTTCTGTGCCCCACCTGTGCATTCGGTCACATCCTGACCAGTCATTTCAACGTGTAATCCTCCAGCATAAGTTCCTTCAGATTGATGAACGCCAAAAAAGTTTTTCACTTCTTTCAAAACGCTGTCGAAAGGTCTTGTTTTAAATCCTGTAGCCGCTTTGATCGTGTTGCCATGCATAGGATCACATGACCATATTACATTTAAACCTTCTTTTTTAATTACTTTAATTAATTTGGGTAAATATTTTTCAACATTATCAGCACCAAATCTTGAAATCAAAGTCATTCTCCCTGGTTCGTTATCCGGATTAAGAATATTGCAAAGTTTAACAAGTTCCTCTGGTTTTAAAGTTGGACCACATTTTAAACCTAATGGGTTTTTAATACCTCTACAAAATTCAATATGAGCTCCGTCTGGTTGTCTTGTTCTATCACCTATCCACACAAAGTGTGCAGATGTATCGTGATACTCTCCAGTAGTTGAGTCTACTCTTGTCATGGCCTCTTCGAATGGAAGCAAAAGAGCTTCATGAGAAGTATAAAAGTTTACTGTTCTCAGTCTTCTATTATTGTCAGAATTAATACCGCAGGCTTGCATGAACGCCAGAGCATCGCTAATTTTATCTTCTATTTCTTTGTATTTGCCTTTAGTTTTATCTTTTATAAATCCAAGGTTCCATAAATGAACTTGTCTAAGATCAGCAAATCCACCTTGTGAAAAAGCTCTTAGTAAATTCAAAGTAGATGCAGATTGAGAATATGCTCTAAATAATCTTTTTGCATCTGGAACTCTGGCTCTCTCATTAAAATCCATTCCATTGATATTGTCACCTAAATAACTTGGTAGTTCTGTTCCATCTTTTTTTTCTGTTGGAGCGCTTCTTGGTTTAGAAAATTGTCCTGCTATTCTTCCAATTTTAACGACTGGCACTGAAGCTGAGGCTGTTAAAACTAATGACATTTGTAAAATAACTTTTAATGTATCTCTGATATTGTCTGGATGAAATTCTGCAAAACTTTCTGCACAATCTCCGCCTTGAAGCAGAAAGGCTTTACCTTCTACTACTTGTGCTAATGACTTTTTTAAAGATCGAGTTTCTCCAGCAAAAACAAGTGGCGGATACTTTTGTATTTTACTTAAGACTAAATCAAGTTCTGCCTTATCTACATAATTAGGTAGATGCTTTGCAGGAAATTTTGTCCAGCTATTTAACGTCCATTTTTTCATATTCAACCTGTGATATGTATATAGAGTATAGAGATTAAATTTCCAATAGTTAAATTAGAAAATTTACTCAACAGTTACAGATTTTGCCAAGTTTCTTGGTTTATCAATATCACATTTTTTTAATAGAGCCACATGATAAGCTAATAATTGAAGTGGTATGGTTAACAGAAATGGATTTAAAAGTTCGTCAATAAAAGGCATTTCAATTTTAAATCTTATATTTTCATTTATTACTTCATCGTGTTTATCTGATATTAATAAAACTTTTCCTCCTCTTGCTATTACTTCTTGCATATTAGAAATAGTTTTTTCAAAATATTTATCTTTTGGTGCTAAAATAATTACAGGCAAACCGTCTTCGATTAAAGCAAGTGGGCCATGCTTCATCTCTCCTGCAGGATAACCTTCCGCATGAAGATATGATAATTCCTTTAATTTTAATGCTCCCTCTAATGCAATAGGAAATGATGATCCTCTACCTAAAAACATTGATCCTTTCGCTGATATAAAATCTTTAGCAAATATCTGAATAAGTTCCTCAGTTTTTAATGATCTTTCTATACAATCAGGCAGATGTTTTAAATTTTTAATTTTTTCAATATATTTTTTATTATCAATGTTTCCTCTAATCTTAGATATTTTTAAACTCATAACATATAAAACAAGCATTTGACCTATAAAGGCTTTGGTTGATGCAACGCCTATTTCTGGACCAGCATGAATAGGAATGACCCAATCTGAATTCCTAGCTATTGAGCTTTCTACTACATTTATTACAGAACAAGTTTTCATTTTATTTTTTTTGGCTATTTCTAAAGCTGCTGCTGTATCTGCTGTTTCTCCAGACTGAGATACAAATATGTATAAAGTATTTGGGTTGAATTTTATCTTTCTATATCTAAATTCTGATGCTACTTCAGTTTCTACGTTTAAATCAGTTAATTCTTCTATCCAGTATTTGGCTACTTGACATGAATGATAAGCTGTTCCGCAACCAACAAGAAATATTTTATCGATTTTTTTTGGATTTATTGGAAAATCATAAAGATTTATATCATTTCTTATTTTATCTAAATACTCATTTAAACAATTTTTAATAGTAGTTGGTTGCTCAAATATTTCTTTAGACATAAAATTTTTATAGTCACCTAGCTTTGCCTCATTTTTATCTTCAGATAAAACTAATATTTTTTTATTAATTTTATTTTTAGAACTGTCAAAAAATTCAACATTATCTTTTGATAGAATACATATTTCTCCATCATCTAAATATGAAATTTTATTCGTCATAGCTTTTAGAGCATATGAGTCTGATCCTAAATAATTTTCATTATTTGAATATCCAACAGCAAGTGGGCTGCCCCTTCTAGCTCCTATGATTATGTCTGCTTGATCTTTAAACAATATTCCAAGCGCAAAACTTCCCTCAAGATATTCCAAGGACTGTAATACAGCATCAATAGGTTTTGAATTTTTAAGATATTTCGTAATTAATAAGGTGATAACCTCAGTGTCAGTTTGAGATTTAAATTTGTATCCGTCTTTTTGTAAATTTTTTTTAAGAAGATTGGAATTTTCAATTATTCCATTATGAACTACTGAAACTATTTCAGATGAGTGAGGATGAGCATTAATTTCGTTAGGTATACCATGAGTGGCCCATCTTACGTGACCAATTCCTATATTTCCTTGAGCTGGTGAATTAAATAATATTTTTTCAAGTTCCTCCACTCTTCCTGAGCATTTTTTTTCATTAAGATTTTGTTTGGAGACTGTCGCTATACCAGCTGAGTCATATCCTCTATATTCTAATCTTTTTAAAGAATTTATTATATTTGAAGTAACAGATTTATTGCTCGCAATACCAATTATCCCACACATTATTTTTTTTTCCTTTTGTAATTTCTTTTTGTAATTTGAGGAGATCTTGTCAGAGCTAATGAATTTTTTTTGATACTTTTAGTAATTACTGACCCTGCGCCTATTACAGAGTTTTCTTCAATTATTAACGGTGCTACTAAAGAGGAATTAGAACCTACAAATACATTTTTTTTAATTTTGGTTTTATTCTTTTTAATCCCATCATAATTACATGTGATGGTGCCTGCTCCGATGTTGCTATTTTCGCCAACCTCTGTATCCCCTATATAAGATAAATGATTTACTTTACTTTTTGATTTAATTTTAGAATTTTTTGTTTCTACAAAGTTGCCTACTTTTGATCCTGGTAAAAAATGTGACCCTGGTCTTATTCTAGCGTAAGGCCCAACCGTAACATTTTTTTCTAACTTAGCTCCTTCTAAATGTGAAAAAGATTTGATGATTACATTATTTCCGATATTAACTTTTGATCCAATAACTACATAAGGCTCAATTTTAACATTTTTTCCAAATTTCGTATCTTTTGAAAGAAAAATAGTTTCTGAAGCAATTAAATCTACACCTTTGTTTAAGGCTTTAACTCTTAAATTATCTTGTTCAGATCTTAATTTAATCGCTCTTTTTAATTTTGAATTTTTCTTCATAAAAAGTTCTCTTTACATTAGAAATGGATTATAAATAAGTCACAAAATATTTCTTTTTAAAACTTTAAAAATGACTCAAAACCTAACCATTTTATTTGATCTAGACGGAACAATTGTTAATACTGCCCCAGATTTAATGTCTGCACATAACCACGTAATGAGAAAATTTGGTTTTGAAGAAAAAAAAATGGAAGATATAAAATCACTGGCTGGTAAAGGTGCATGGGTAATGATGCAAAGATCTTTTAAAGAAGAAATTAAAAGTGAAGATACTAAAAAAGCAATGACTAAAGAGTTTATTGATTTTTATTCTAAAAATAT
>NZFE01000016.1 GCA_002689245.1 Candidatus Pelagibacter sp. | reverse complement strand
AGTAAAATATATTGGAAGAAATGCCTCATCCACAACTGCGACTGGAAATTATAATAAACATCTTGCAGAACAAAAAAAAATATTAGAAAAGGTAGTTGGAAAGCCGAATTGATGTCTGAAAAAATTGTTGTACCTACTTTAGGAGAATCTGTTACCGAAGCTACAGTGGCTAAGTGGTTGAAGAATAAAGGAGACAAAGTTTCCTCTGACGAGCCTCTAGTTGAACTTGAAACTGACAAAGTAAATGTTGAAGTTCCTTCTCCTTCAAATGGTGTTTTAGAAAGTATATCTGTTAAAGAGGGCGAAACAGTAAATGTAGGTGCTTTACTTGGGTCTATCTCACCAACAAAATCTTCCGTAATTAATTCAACAGACGATATTGATGAAAAAAAATATTCCCCACCGAAAATTGATAATGATGAGCGTAAAAAATCATCAATAAAATCAGTAAAAATTAAAAAAGAAAAACAGAAATCAGTTGAGCCTTTAATATTGGAAAAAAAAGATGAACCTAAAGTTTTTGATGAGCAACTTTTAGTTTTAAATGAGGAGCCTCTTGTTTTAGATACAGCTCACGACGAAAAAGCAGAAGAAAAAAATAAAAATATAATTAGCACTGATTTAAGAGTCTCCCCATCCGCAAGAAAAATTGCCTTCGAAAAAAATATTGATCTGAAATCCATTAAAGGGAGTGGAAAAAATGGTATAGTTTTAAAAGAAGACGTAATGAGTTTGATGGGAGTCAAACCTGCTCCATCTGAAAGAAAAATTGCTCACGGCCCGGAAGAGAGAATAAAAATGACAAGATTGAGACTTACCATCGCAAAAAGACTAAAGGAGGCTCAAGAAAGTGCCGCAATGCTTACAACATTTAATGAAGTGAATATGTATGAAGTAATTCAAATGAGAAAAGAATACAAAGAAGATTTTCAAAATAAATACTCTGTCAAATTGGGTTTTATGTCTTTTTTTGTTAAAGCTTGCATTATTGGCCTTAAAAATTATCCTGCTATTAATGCTGAAATTCAAGGTGATGAAATAGTTTATAAAAATTATTATAATATAAGTATTGCAGTAGGTACTGATAGAGGTCTAGTGGTGCCTGTTGTAAAAAATTCAGACGAGCTTTCTTTTGCAGAAATAGAAAAAAACATTAACACCCTTGGCCAAAAAGCTAAAGATGGTAAAATTACGATAGAGGATTTACAAGGTGGTACTTTTACAATTACTAATGGAGGTATTTATGGATCAATGCTATCCACTCCAATTTTAAATCCACCACAATCTGCAGTTCTAGGAATGCATAATATAGTTGAGAGAGCTATTGTGGAAAATGGAGATGTAAAGGTGAGACCAATAATGTATTTAGCGTTATCTTATGACCATAGGATAATAGATGGAAAGGAAGCAGTTTCATTTTTAAAAATAGTAAAAGACTCTTTAGAGCAACCAAAGAGACTATTTTTAAATTTATAAATTATGAATGACAATTATGATATAATAGTAATCGGCGGTGGACCTGGTGGTTATGTTTGTGCTATCAGAGCAGCACAATTAGGTTTAAAAGCAGCTTGCGTAGAAAGCAGGGGCACTTTAGGAGGCACATGTCTAAATATTGGCTGTATTCCATCAAAAAGTTTACTTAATCTCTCAGAGAACTTTCATAAAGCTAAAAAGGACTTCTCAAATCAAGGCATAGAAGTATCAGAAGTAAAATTAAATATTGAAAAAATGATGAATAACAAAAATAAATCAGTACAGATTTTAACTAAAGGTGTAGAGTTTTTATTCAAAAAAAATAAGGTAAGTTACTTAAAAGGAAAAGGAGTTATATTTTCACCCACTAGTGTAGTGGTTTATGATCAAGGTAAAAAAACCTCTTATAATACTAAAAATATTGTGATTGCTACAGGCTCATCGGTTGTATCTCTTCCTGGAGTTAAAATTGATGAAAAGAATATTATTTCCTCTACAGGAGCACTTTCTTTAAAGTCTGTTCCAAAATCCTTAGTAGTTATAGGTGGAGGCTACATAGGTTTGGAGATGGGCTCTGTTTGGAAAAGATTGGGAGCTGATGTAACTGTTATTGAAAATCTTCCTCATATCACACCGGGCATGGATAGAGAAGTATCTAATGAATTTCAAAAAATATTAGTGAAACAAGGTATTAAATTCAAACTAAATTCTAAAGTTATGTCAATTCAAGATCTAGGTTCAGAGGTAAAAATTGAATATCAAAGCAATGAAAAAAATAGTAAAGACATCATTGTAGCAGATAAAACTTTAATAGCAGTAGGAAGAAAGCCTTACACAGAGGGACTCAATCTAAATAAAGTTGGAGTGAAAAAAGATGAAAAAGGTCGAATAAAAGTTAATAAAAATTTTCAAACTGATATAAAAAATATATATGCAATTGGAGATGTTATTGATGGACCAATGTTAGCGCATAAAGCTGAAGAGGAAGGAATAGCAGTTGCAGAGTCATTAGCAGGTCAATCCGGACATGTAAATTATAACGTTATACCAGGTGTAATCTATACTTCACCAGAAGTCGCTTACGTGGGAAAATCTGAGGAGCAACTTAAAAATGATGGTGTTTCATATAAAATTGGAAAATTTCCTTTTTTAGCTAATTCAAGAGCAAAAGTTAATAATGAGACTGATGGATTTGTAAAAATTTTAGCTGACAGTAAATCTGATCGGGTGCTCGGAGTACATATTATTGGACCACATTGTGGAGATATGATTGCTGAAATGGCTTTAGCAATGGAATTTGGAGCGAGTGCAGAAGACATAGCAAGAACTTGTCATGCCCATCCAACTCATACAGAAGCCATAAAAGAAGCTGCATTAGCTGTTGATAAAAGACCAATTCATTTTTAATTCTTAAAAAATAAAATAAAATCTATTTATGGAAGTGCCTGTCTTATTACCAAAGGTTTTCAATTATCCTTTTACATACACTAATAAATCACAAAAAGTAAAAAATCTAAATTTAGGAGATATAGTTGTGGTTCCATTTGGTAAAAAAAAAGAAATAGGAGTTGTATGGGACAAAATTAAAAATACTGAAAAAAAAATTAAACTTAAACAAATAGAAAAAAAAATACCAAATGTGAGTTTGAATGAAAATATGATAAAATTTATTAACTGGTTTTCTTCTTATAATCTCGTTCCTAAAGGCATGATTTTAAAAATGTGTCTAGGAAATTTAAAAAAATTTGATGAAACAAAAAAAAAAGAATTACCAAGAAATAAAATAAAGGCAAATGAATACAAACTAAATACTGAACAAAAAGAAGCTTTAAATAATCTAACTAGTTTGGGAGATGAATTTAATGTTTCTGTACTGTTGGGTATTACCGGTTCAGGAAAAACAATAGTTTATTTCGAGAGAATAAAAAAATTAGTAGAGGATAATAAACAAGCTTTAATATTATTACCCGAGATATTTCTTACAACACAGTTTAAAATGAGGTTTAAATTATTTTTTGGATATGAACCAGCTATTTGGCACTCAAAGATAAGCATTAAAAAAAAAAAAGAAATATGGAAATCAGTTGTTAAAAATAAAATTAAAATAGTTTTAGGTGCACGATCATCTTTGTTTTTACCTTTTAAAAATTTAGGTTTAATAATTGTTGATGAAGAACACGATTCTTCATATAAACAAGAAGATAGCGTTATATATAATGCTAGAGATATGGCGATATCTAGAGCATCTATAGAAAATATTCCGATTCATTTAATAACTTCAGTACCTTCCTTGGAAACTTATAACAATATAAAAAATAAAAAATATAAGAAAACCGAATTAAAGAATAGATTTAAAAATTATCCTTTACCCAAAACAAAAGTAATTAATTTAAATCTTGAAAATCTAAATAAAAAGTCAATTGCAAATGAGACAATCAAAATTGTAGATGAATATTTAAATAAGAATGATCAGGTACTTTTTTTTTTAAACAGAAGGGGTTATGCTCCATTTCTCATTTGTAAAAAATGTGGCTACAGGCACATTTGTCCAAATTGCTCAATATATTTAACTTATCATAAAATATTGAATAAGATTATATGCCATCACTGCGGTTATAAAAATTACGCAAAAAAAAAATGTTCAAATAAAAAACAATCTTGCGATTTTTCATTTTATGGACCTGGTGTAGAAAAAGTGTTCGAAGAATTAAAAAGTATTTTTCCTAATAAAGTAATAAAAATATTTTCAAGTGATTACCTAAATAAAAAAAAACAATCTGAAATTTTAATTAACGAGGTCAGTGAAGAAAAGATAGATATTATGGTTGGAACTCAAATGATATCCAAAGGTTTTAATTTTCCTAAGTTAAATTGTATAATTGTTGTAGATGCAGACTTTACCGGCAAAGGTTATGACCTAAGGACTACTGAAAAAAATATTCAACTTTATAATCAGTTGAGTGGAAGAGCAGGAAGGTTTTCCAAAGATTCTATTATTGTGTATCAAACGATTAATCCTAATAATCAAATTTTAAAAAATATTTTAGAAAATAAAACAGAAAATTTTTTAAATAATGAATTAAAAATAAGAAAAGAGAATAATCTACCTCCATTTTATAGATTAATTTCACTTATTATTTCATCAAGCTCAAAGGAAAATAGTTATCGAGGAGCTTTAGAAATTAAAAAGAAAGTTGAAAAATTGAAGAATATACAAATTCTTGGCCCAGTCGACTCACCAATTTTTAAGAAAAACAAAAAATATAGGACCAGACTATTAATACGATCGAGAAGTGATAATATGTGCCAAATATACTTAGCTAAAGTTTTGGAAAATCTTAAAATATCCGGTAAAATTAAACTCACAGTTGATGTTGATCCAATTAATTTCACTTAATTTAATTTATCATCTTGAAGCGCTTACTTAGCTATGCTAGGACGATTTATTTCTTAAATAACTCTTAAACTGGATTGAAATTGAGTGGAGTAAAAACATTTTCTAATGAGACCTCGGAGCGTTACGCTTTGGCATTATTTGAACTTGCTAATGAGAATTCAGAAGTTGAGGTGATTGAAAAAAATATAATTTTGATTTTGGAAGTTTTTAATCAAAATTTAGAATTTGTAAATTTCTTAAAAAACCCAACCCATAAGTTAGAAGTTCAAAGTAAAGTTTTTGCAGAAATATGTAAAGTTATGAATTTAAGTAAAACTTTTAACAATTTTCTTCAATTGACTATAAAAAAACGAAGAATATACTTCATAGATAAAATCTTAAAAAAATTCATTAAATTAAGTTCTAGGAGCAAAGGCAAAATTGATGCGACACTTGTTTCTTCAAAAAACCTTTCACAAGAAGAAAGAGATAATATTAGCCAAGAAATCTCTCAAGCTATTAAATCAAATATAGATTTTGCTTTCAAAACAGATAAAAATCTTATAAGTGGCACAAAAATACAAGTAGGGAGTTTGTTGATTGATACATCCGTGAGTAATAAACTTAAAAGATTAAAACAATCCATGATAGAAAACTAAAATATAAATGAATCCATCAGAAATAACAAAACTACTTAAAGAACAAATTAAAAATTTTGGAGACAAAGCTGAAGTTTCTGAGGTAGGAAAAGTATTGACTGTAGGAGATGGAATAGCGCGAGTCTATGGTCTTGATAATGTTCAAGCAGGAGAAATGGTAGAGTTCAATGATGGCTCAAAGGGAATGGCTCTTAATTTAGAAAGTGATAACGTTGGTATAGTTATATTTGGAGATGATAGACAAATTAAAGAAGGCGACACTGTTAAACGTACTAACTCAATCGTGGACGTGCCTGTAGGCAAAGAATTACTTGGAAGAGTCGTAGATGGTTTAGGAGTTCCAATAGATGGTAAAGGAAATTTGTCTGCTAAAGTATCAAGAAAAAGAGTTGAAGTAAAAGCACCGGGAATTATACCTCGTCAATCAGTAAATGAACCGATGCAAACAGGCTTAAAAGCGATAGACAGCTTAATACCAATTGGAAGAGGTCAAAGAGAACTTATTATCGGTGATAGACAAACAGGAAAGACTGCAGTTGCAGTTGATACAATAATCAATCAAAAGACTATAAACGAATCTGGTGATGAAAAGAAAAAACTTTATTGTGTATATGTAGCAATAGGTCAAAAAAGATCTACAGTAGCTCAAATTGTAAAAACTTTAGAGGATGCAGGGGCAATGAAATATACTACAGTTGTATCTGCCACAGCTTCTGACTCTGCACCTTTACAATTTTTAGCACCATATACAGGATGTACCATTGGAGAATATTTTAGAGATAATGGAATGCATGCTTTAATAATTTATGATGATCTTTCAAAACAAGCTGTTGCATATCGTCAAATGTCATTACTACTTAGAAGACCACCAGGTAGAGAAGCATACCCTGGAGATGTTTTTTATCTACATAGTAGACTTTTAGAAAGGGCTTCAAAATTAAATGAAAAAAATGGAGGTGGCTCTTTAACAGCTCTTCCTATAATAGAAACCCAAGCAGGAGATGTTTCTGCTTACATCCCCACAAATGTTATTTCAATAACTGATGGACAAATATTTTTAGAAACTGAATTATTTAACCAAGGAATAAGACCCGCAGTAAATGTAGGACTTTCAGTTTCAAGAGTAGGCTCTGCAGCACAAACTAAAGCGATGAAAAAAGTTGCAGGCTCTATAAAGCTTGAACTTGCTCAATACCGTGAAATGGCAGCTTTTGCACAATTTGGATCAGATTTAGATGTTTCAACCCAAAAACTTTTAAATAGAGGATCTAAATTAACTGAACTTCTTAAACAAAATCAGTACACACCTCTTACAGTGGCAGAGCAGGTTATATCTATATTCACAGGTGTAAGTGGTTATCTTGATAACATTGAGTTAAACAAAATTAAAAAATTTGAAACCGACCTACTTGAAAAAGTTAAAAATGACCATATGGAGATATTAGAAGACATCAATACATCTGGAAAATTAGAAGACGAAACCAAAAACAAATTAATTGAAATTATAGAAATGCTAAAAAAAGAGATGAATAATGCCTAGTTTAGACGATTTAAAAAAAAGAATTAAAAGTGTTAAATCTACTCAAAAAATTACTAAAGCAATGAAGATGGTTGCTGCAGCTAAATTAAAAAAAGCTCAAGAGAATGCAGAAAAAGGAAGGCCTTACAGTGAAAAATTACAAAACATAATTTTGAATTTAACAAAATCTATGTCAGACAACACTAATGCACCAAAGCTATTAACTGGAAACGGCAAAGACAAGATTTATCTATGTGTTGTTATTACTGCTGATAGAGGGTTATGTGGAGGGTTTAATTCAAATATTTGCAAATTGGCGAAAAGTCGTTTTAAAAATATTTTAAACGAAGGAAAAGAATTAAAAATAATTACAGTAGGTAGCAAAGGTTATGACCAAATTAAAACAGAATATGGAAAATATATAATCGATAAAAAAAGTTTTAAAGAAAAAAAACAAATTTCATTTAATGAAGCCAATGAAATTGGAAAAAAAGTAATAGAGCTATATGAGCAAGAACAATTTGATAAATGCTTCATATTTTATAACAACTTTAAAAATGTGATCACTCAAATTCCTCAATCTGAACAAATAATCCCAACATTTATCAAAAAAGACGATAAAATTGAAGAAAATGTATTTACTTATGAATTTGAACCTGATGAAGATGAAATATTGGAAGATTTGTTACCAAAAAATGTATCAGTTCAAATTTTAAAAGCTTTTTTAGAAAATGCAGCAAGTGAACAAGGTTCTAGGATGACAGCTATGGATAATGCGACAAGAAATGCTGGTGATCTAGTTGATAAACTTACAATAAATTATAATAGAAGTAGACAGGCTTCTATTACTAAAGAATTAATCGAAATTATTTCAGGAGCTGAAAGTTTATAATGAGCAAAGAAGGTATCATAACCCAATTAATTGGAGCAGTGGTGGATGTCAAATTTAAGGACGAGTTGCCTGAAATTTATACAGCTTTAGAAACAAATAATGGAGGAAATAAATTAATTTTGGAAGTAGCACAACACTTAGGAGAAAATAGTGTGAGAACTATTGCAATGGACTCAACTGAAGGACTAAAGAGGGGAGATAAAGTATTAAATACAAACGCCCCTATAAGCGTTCCAGTGGGTCCTGAGACATTAGGAAGAATTATAAATGTAATCGGTCAACCGATCGACGAAAAAGGAGATGTTAAGACAAAAGAGAAATGGCCTATACACAGACCTTCACCTAAATTTACAGACCAATCAACTGAGACAGAAATTCTTGTTACAGGTATAAAAGTAATTGATTTATTAGCGCCTTATGCAAAAGGAGGTAAGATTGGATTGTTTGGTGGAGCAGGAGTTGGAAAAACAGTAACAATTATGGAGCTAATAAATAACATTGCTAAAGCCCACGGAGGCTTTTCTGTTTTCGCAGGTGTAGGAGAAAGAACTAGAGAAGGCAATGACCTTTATCACGAGATGATTGAGTCAGGGGTAATTAAGAAAGATGGAAAAGGATCAAAAGCTGCATTGGTCTACGGTCAAATGAATGAACCACCAGGCGCAAGAGCGAGAGTAGCTTTAACAGGACTAACTGTAGCGGAATATTTTAGAGATAAGGAAGGACAAGATGTTTTATTTTTTGTTGATAACATTTTTAGGTTTACTCAAGCGGGTTCAGAGGTCTCCGCTTTATTAGGTAGAATTCCTTCAGCTGTGGGCTATCAACCCACCTTAGCCACTGATATGGGGAATCTGCAAGAAAGAATTACTTCTACGGGAAAAGGGTCTATTACGTCTGTCCAAGCAATATATGTTCCAGCTGACGATCTTACTGATCCAGCGCCCGCAACTTCTTTCTCACACTTAGATGCAACAACTGTGCTATCCAGACAAATTGCCGAGCTAGGTATTTATCCAGCAGTTGACCCTCTTGACTCCACTTCAAGGATATTAGATCCAAGGGTAGTTGGAGACGAACATTATAGAGTAGCAAGAGAAGTTCAACGAATATTACAAGCCTATAAGTCTCTTCAAGACATTATTGCAATATTGGGAATGGATGAACTTTCAGAGGAAGACAAACTTACAGTTGCCAGGGCAAGAAAAATACAAAGATTTCTATCACAACCATTTTTCGTAGCAGAGGTATTTACCGGGTCTCCTGGAAAATTAGTTGATCTGGAGTCCACCATTAAGGGATTTGATGCGATATGTAAGGGGGAATACGATCATTTACCAGAGGCAGCTTTTTATATGGTAGGATCTATCGAAGAGGTTATCGAAAAAGCAGAGAAACTGGAAAAAGACTCTTAGATTTAATGTCACAAGAATTCAAAATTGAAATAATAAGTCCAGACAAAACAGTTTTTTTAGGTAGCACAGAAGAAGTTCTTTTACCTTGTTATGAGGGACAAATTACTATTCTTAAAGACCACATACCATTAATAACTTTTTTAAGACCCGGTGTAATTAAGATTAGTAAAAATGAGGAGTTTTATGTTGAAGATGGAACAGTAGAATTTTCAGACAATAATCTTTTAGTATTATCTACATCAGTCCAAAGTTTAAAAAAAATCAAATCCGAGCAAATAAATGAAATGCTTAAAGAAGCAGAAAAGAAAGTTTTGTCAAATCAAATATCTGATAAACAAAAGTATATCTTAAATTATAAAATAGAGACCTTAAAGCAAATTAATGGATAAAATTTTTTAATTCAATTTTTAACTTTTCATAAACTTCTTTTTTAAAATCAACAATTACATCCGTTATTAAATTATAGTTTATCCATTTCCATTCAATAAACTCCGGATGTTTTGTATTTAAGTTTATTTCTTCATCATTTCCTAGAAATTTTACGATATACCATTTTTGTTTTTGGCCTCTAAATTTACCTTTCCATATTTTTCCTAGTAAATTGGGTGGCAATTCGTATTCTAATGATTTTTCAATTTCTTTTAATACTTTTATATTTTTAATACTTGTTTCCTCTGCGAGCTCTCTTATCATTGCTTCAAATGGGGTTTCATTAAAATCTATTCCCCCTTGAGGCATTTGCCATTTATCTATAGGATTATCTTTTCTCTTAGCTACAAATACGTCATTATTTTTATTTAACACTATTATACCAACACCTTGTCTCATAGGTAGTCTGCTTTTCATATTTTATGATTGAAAAAGTTTAATAGCATAATTTAATTGGTTGTCTTTATCAGAGTCTAATTCAAACTGTTTTTCTTCCTCGATAACAATGTCTGGAGAAACTCCAACTTCAGAAATTGATTTACCCGAGGGTAAGTAATATTTTGAAATTGTAAGCCTTATACCTCCTCCATTTTTCAAAGGAATTATTGATTGAACTGATCCTTTCCCATAAGAATTTTCTCCTAAAATTATAGCTCTCTTGTGATCTTTCAGTGCTCCGGCAAATATTTCTGATGCTGATGCTGACCCATTATTAATTAACACAATTACGGGTTTACCTTTTACTCCATCACCAGTTCTTGCAAAAAATTTTCTGGTTTCACTAGCTCTTCGACCTTTTGTTGATACAATCTCTCCCTCTTCTAAGAAAAAATCTGTAATAGTAACTGCTTGATTCAATAAACCTCCCGGATTATTTCTTAAATCAATAATATAACCTTTCATATTTTGCTTTTCGTATTTTTTTACTAAATTGATTAATTGTTTATCGCTGTTTTCATTAAATGATTTTAATTTAATGTATCCAATATTTTTTTTATCTCCTAAAACTTTCGACTCTACTGATTGCACCTCGATAATTTGTCTTTGTATATTAAAAGTTAAAGGCTTTTTTAAATTCTTTCGCCTTATAGTAAGTTCAATACTTGTGCCAACTGGGCCCCTCATAAGTTTTACTGCCTCCATTAAAGTTTTACCTTGAACTTGCTCATTATTGATTCTAACAATATAGTCTCCTGCTTTAATCCCAGCTTTTGCTGCTGGCGTATCTGCTATAGGAGCTATCACTTTAACTACACCTGCTTCCATCCCAATTTCAATTCCAAGTCCTCCAAACTCTCCTCTAGACTCTGTTTGCATACTTTTAAAAAGTTCAGGTGACATATAGGCAGAATAGGGATCTAAAGATTGTAATACTCCATTAATAGCAGAGTCCATAACATCGGCTTGATCTACTTCATCCACATACTCTTGTTTTATTTTTTCTAATACTTCCCCAAATAAATCAATTTTTTCGTATAGTTTATCAGACGCAGTATTAGAATAAGATTTTGTACTAAAAAAAATTAAACCAATAAAAAAAATATTTATTAAATATTTTTTCATATTAATGCCTTTTCTTTCGGTAAATCTTCCGACCACATTTTTTCTAGATCATAAAATGATCTTTTTTCCGGATGAAATAAATGAACTATAACATCAATAGCATCAACAAGTTTCCAATCATTACTTTCATAACCTTCTATCCTACAATTATCTAATCCAAATTTTTTTAGTTCCATTAAAAGATTTTCTGATAAAGACTGCAGGTGTCTTGAAGAAGTACCGGAAGCAATAATCATATAATCTGCAATATAAGATTTTCGCTTAAGATCAATCGTAATAATATTATTTGCCTTATTTTTATTTAAGGTATTTTCTATTACCTCTTTAATTTTTTTTATTTCCATTAATTATTCTATTTCTCAATTGAGTAGAAGACACATTGATCTTCAGATTTTTAAAAAATTTAATATTTTTACTTTTCAGATGTCTCATTATAACAGATTTTTTTGCTTTTGTGTCAAATCCTTTTCTTGAAAAAACTACTAAAATACTCATTTTTAATAATTGTTTATAATTTTTCCATTTGTGAAAATTTATAAGATTATCTGATCCTATAATAAAAAAAATCTTGTATTTTTTACTTTTTTTTAAAAATTTAACGAGAGAAAAAGTTGATTTAGATTTCACTTTGTCTTCATAATACCTTAATTGAATTTTTTTATTCCCTCTGATAACTTTTTGGCACATTTTTTTTCTTAATGTAAAAGAAAAAAACGGTTTTTTTTTAAGTGGATTTTTTTTTGTTATTGCCCAAATGATTTTTTTCAATTTTAAACGTTTTAAACTTTGTTTACTTACATACAAATGTCCTTTATGAGGAGGATCAAAACTACCTCCAAGAATACCAATATCTTTTAAATTATTTTTTACCATGTGCTTTATGGTCTTGTAACATTTTTACCTTTAACTATATATTTGTAAGAAGTTAATTGATTTAAGCCCACTGGACCTCTTGGTGGAAGTTTATTAGTTGAAATTCCAATTTCACCTCCAAAACCAAACTCACCTCCATCAGCAAATTGAGTAGAGACGTTGTGCATTGCAATAGAGCTATTCACATTATTTAAAAAAAATGAAGTATTTTTTTTGTTATTTGAGATAATACAATCGGTGTGCATAGTTCCATATTTAATCACATGCTCCACTGCTTCCTTTACATCTTTTACACTTTTGATTGATAATTTTGCATCAAGATATTCTGTCTTCCAATCTAACTCTTTAGCTAATTTTAGATTGTTATTAAAAAGTTTATTAATTTTTTTATCTACAATTACTTCACAACCACTTTCAATTAATGAATTAATAACTTTTATTCCTTTCGTTTTTAAAATCTTTTCATTTATTAGAAGTGTTTCCAAAGCACCACAAATACTTGTTCTCCTCATTTTTGCGTTTAATATAACTTTTATAGAATTATTGAGATTACTTTCTTTGTCTAAATAGATATGACACAGTCCTTCCAAGTGACCAATAACGTGAATATTTGAATGTTTCTGAACCTTTGCAACAAGCCCTTTTCCACCTCTTGGAACAATTACATCTACATATTTTGACATTTTAGATAATAAAAAATCTACAATTTTCCTATTTTTATTTTCTATAAATTGAAGACAATTATGATCAATTTTATTTTTTTTCAATGATTTACGAAATAAATCAGAAAGAATTTTATTTGAATGAAAAGCCTCGCTTCCACCTCTAAGAATTGAGCAGTTACTAGATTTAAGGCAAAGCGCTGCTACATCTGCAGTTACATTAGGTCTACTTTCATATATGACACCTATCACCCCTATTGGGGTAGTCATTCTCTTAATATTAAGTTTATTTTTTCCTGTCCAACTTTCTAATGTTTTACCAATAGGATTAGGGAACTTTTTTATTTCAGTTATTGATTTAACTATACCGTAAATTTTTTTTTCATCCAATATTAGTCTATCTAATATGTTCTTTCTTTTTAGTTTTTTTACGTCTTTAGCGTTTTCTCTAATTATTTTATTTTTATTTTTTAAAATGAATTTAATATAATCATCTAGAGTTTTGTTAATTCTATTATGATTAACTTTTTTTAAATTTTCGAAAGCTCGTTTCGATTTTTTTCCAATTATTAAAATATTTTCCATATTACAGTTTTACCATATCATCTTTATGAACGACTTCAGTTTTACTAACATAACCAAGAATTTTTTCGATTTCGTTACTTTGCCTACCTTTAATCTTATCAATTTCAATAGATGAAAAAGATGCTAGCCCCCTTGCGAGTTTGTTATTGTGTTCATCTAATATTAAAACATTTTCTCCCTTATCGAATTTGCCGCTAATTGTCTTTATACCTGCAGCTAACAAACTTTTACCATTTTTTAAGGCATTTGCCGCACCTTTATCTATTAAAATAGTACCATGTGAACTTAGTGAGCTCACAATCCATTTTTTTCTAGCAGCCAAGGTCGATATTTTTGGTATAAATTTTGTAAAGATTCTTTTTTCTATCATTCGCTTAATTGGATTTTTTTTATTTCCGTTTCCAATAAACATGTGACATCCAGCGTTCATACAAATACTTGCGGCCTCAAGTTTTGTAATCATCCCCCCAGAGCCATAGCTATTAATTTTTGAGTCGGCTAATTTATAGGTACTATTATTTAAATTTTTAATTACACTAATTATTTTTTTTTTATTTCCTTTGTCGTAAAGACCATCTACATCCGAAAAAATTATTAGGGTGTCAGCACCAATAATTTGAGCAACTCTTGCTGCCAATCTATCATTGTCCCCGTATTTAATTTCTGAAGTAGCTGTAGTATCATTTTCATTTACAATTGGTATGGCTTTTAATTTAAATAAATTATCAAATGTTCTTCTAACATTTAGCGCTCTTCTTCTTTGCTCAGTATCATCAGGTGAAATTAAGATTTGTCCAACTTTAAAATTATTTTTTTCAAATATTTTTTGAAATTCTTCAGCCAGATGTATTTGCCCAATTGAGGCTATAGCTTGACTCATCTCAAGTTTGATTTTCTTTTTTTTTATCTTTAAATAACTTTGTCCCAGTGCAATTGCACCAGATGAGACTATTACAATTTCCCTCTTTTTTTTATATTTCTTNATATCTTTNATTAGACTATTNACCCAANNTTTTTTAAANTTGCCNTTTTTATCTATTACTGTNGTTGANCCTAANTTNATTACTATTTTTTTTGAATTATCTATTAACATTTGAAATAAGTATCTTTTTTATAGTTTTTATATCATCCTTTTTAAATACTGAAATAATTTTATATTTTTTTTTAATTCTATTACTAAAAATATCAAGTTTTTCTTTAAGTTTATTTTTTTCAACAAGATCTGATTTGTTAAAATAGATTATTTCTTTTTTCTTTGATAATGATAAATCATAATTTTTTAATTCAGATCTAATTTTCTGGTAGTTTTCTGCTAAATTATCGTTAGTCACATCTACTAAATGAATTAACATCTTACATCTTTCAATATGTCTTAAAAATTTATCCCCTAAACCAACGCCTTTATGCGCACCTTCAACTAATCCAGGTATATCTGCCAAAGTAACTTCCTTATTATTATAATATGCAACTCCTAAATTCGGATTTATTGTTGTGAATGGATAACTAGCAATTTTAGGTTTTGCTCTAGTCAGAGCTGCTAGTAAACTAGATTTACCAGCATTTGGTAAACCAATAATTCCAATGTCTGCTATTATTTTTAATTGAAGCCAAATCCAAAACTCTTCTCCATCTTTTCCATTAGTTTTTTTTCTCGGCGCTCTATTGGTCGAGCTTTTAAATCTAACATTACCTAACCCGCCTTTCCCCCCTGAAGCTACCAAGTATTTATCTTTATTTTTTTTAAAATCATAAATTATTGTATTGTTATCTTCCTCATAAATTTGAGTACCTATAGGCACTTTTAAAATTAAATCTTTTCCATTTGCGCCTGTTTTATTTTTTTTGCTTCCAGGCTTACCATTTTCAGCTTTAAAATGTTGAGAGTATCTATAATCTATTAAAGTATTTAAATTTCTCTCAGCTTCAAATAAAATTGAGCCACCATCACCACCATCACCGCCATCAGGTCCGCCAAATTCAACAAACTTTTCTCTTCTAAAACTTGCTGAACCTGAGCCACCATTTCCGGCCTTCAAATTAATTTTTGCTTGATCTAAAAATTTCATTGTATTGATATAAATAATTTTTGTTATTTATATTTTTAGCTGGGGATTACAGAAACAAATGTTCTGTTTAATTTTGATTTTTTAAATTTTACTTTTCCTTTAATCAATGAATAAATTGAATGATCTTTTCCCATGCCAACATTTGTACCAGGATGTATTTTTGTTCCTCTTTGTCTAACGATAATATTTCCAGGTATTACTAGTTGATCACCGTATCTTTTTACTCCAAGCCTACGTCCTTTACTATCTCGTCCGTTACGTGATGATCCACCTGCTTTTTTTGTTGCCATTTAATTTCCTATTTCTTTTCCGTCTTTTTTTTATCTTTTTTTGTTTCTTTTATAAACTTCTTTTTTTCAACTATTTTAGCTTCATCAATAATTTTTCCACCTTTAGCTAAAATTTTTGTAATTTGTATTTTTGAATGTTGTTGTCTATGTCCATTTTTTTTTCTCGAGTTTTTTCTTCTTCTTTTGTGAAATACCAATATTGTTCTGTCTTTCACATTATCCAGAAGTTTTGCTTCAACTGTGGCACCTTCAATACTAGGATTTCCTATCTCGGTGTTCTGATCATCATTTAAAAGTAAAACATTGTTAAATTTAATTGTTTCACCTTTTTTAGCATCAAGTTTCTCTATTTCTAAGATTTTACTAGTAGAGACCTTGTATTGCTTTCCTCCTGTTTCAATTATTGCAAATGACATAAACTTCCTTTTATTTGTTTCCACGCAATATAGCCTTCAATTATATCAAGTCAAGAATATTGAGGTTAAAATATGTCCTTTAAATCTCGTAATTTCGAAAAAACTTCTTCATGAGAGGCATCCTTGAGATTTAACATCTGTTTAATATCATTTTCATCATACCTAAAAAAAATATTAGTTTTTAATTCTTCACCAATAGTTGTTGGAATAGTTGGAAGACCATTTTTTATTTTTGAATTAATTTCAATTGATTTTTTCTTTAGTTCTGAATTATTTGAATCATATTTTAAACAAAAGTTTAAATTTGATTTTGTATATTCATGCCCGCAATAAATTTTTGTTTCTGAAGGAAGAATTTTGAGTTTGTTTAGTGAGTTAAACATATCTAAATTCGTCCCTTCAAATACTCTACCACATCCTAAAGAAAACAAAGTATCTCCAGTAAATACAACTTTTTCACTCTTAAAGTAAAAAGCCACATGACCTTTTGTATGACCTGGAATAAAGATAGTTTTAAAAACTAGATTTCCAATATTTTGATTTTGGTCATTTTTTAATAAAATATCAATTCCAGGAATACGATCTTTGTCATCTTCAAATCCCATAATCTTTGAATTGTATTTGTTTTTGAGTTCGATATTGCCGTCAACATGGTCGGCATGATGATGAGTATTTAGTATATAATCTAATTTTTTATACTTTTGAATTATTTTATCGCAAGGTTTAAACTCAGACGGATCAATTATTAAAACTGTGTTAGTTCCTTCTTCAAATATTAAATAACTATAATTATCATTTAAACACTTAATAATTTCTATTTTCATTTTATCCAATCAAAAATATTCCTAATTTTGAAAAAAGGTTTTTTATTTCTAAATTATTTTTTTTGATTAAGGAGGTCTGATCCTCATTCACTCCAATTACTTTTTTTATATTTATATTTTTTTCATCACAAAAATTAAAAAGATCTTTAATTGTACACATATGTAGATTGGGCGTGTTATACCAAGTATTTGGTAAAGTTTTAGTCACTGGCATTTCACCAAAAAATAAAAGTTTTGTTCTTACTTTCCAGTATCCAAAATTTGGAATAGAAATAATCACTGATTTACCAATTCTTAAAAGCTCCCTTAATACTTTTTCTGGATTATAAAAAGCTTGGAGAGTCTGACTCAAAATTACGTAGTCAAATGATTGGTTAGGAAACTGATGAAGCTCTGTTTCAGCATTGCCTTGTATCACAGGCAAACCTTTATGAATACATTGTTGAACATTACTTTGATCAAGTTCCAATCCACGAACTTCAATATTTTTTTTCTTGTGAAGCAAATCCATCAAAGATCCATCTCCGCAACCAACATCTAACACCCTAGTATTGTTAGGTAGTAGATCTGCAATTACTTTAAATTCTTTTTTCATTTTTAAATTTTTCATACATTGAGTCTATAAAACTTTTAAGAGTTTTTAAAAAATCTGGTACGTCTAGTAAAAACGAGTCATGCCCTTTATCCGTGATTATTTCTGAGTAAGAAACATCTGCTCCTGAAGCGTTCAAAGCTATAACTATGTCTTTGTTTTCTTTAGTTGTATAAAGCCAATCAGAGGAGAATGAAATAATTAAAAATTTAGTTTTCTGACCTTTAAAAGCTTCAACTAAACCACCTTTAAATTGTTTTGAAAGATCAAAATAATCCATTGCTCTTGTTATATATAAAACAGAGTTTGCATCGAATCTTTCTACAAACGCATAGCCTTGATGTCTTAAGTAACTTTCAACTTGAAAATCTGCATTGAAGCTAAATTCATAATCTGCTTTCTCTTGTAATTTTCTTCCAAATTTTTCCTGCATACCTTTTTCCGATAGGTAACTTATATGCCCAACCATTCTTGCAACTGCTAATCCATTTTTTGGCTGAACATTTTTAAGTACATATTTTCCCTTATCCCAAACTGGATCGGCCATTATGGCTTGTCGTGCCAATTCATTTAAAGCAATATTTTGTGCGCTATGACTAGAACTACAAGCAATGGGTATTGCTGAAAATGCTTTATCAGGAAAAGTCGAGCAAAATTGTAAAAGCTGCATGCCACCCATTGACCCTCCAGTTGCACATAAAAGTTTTTTTATTCCAAGATGATCAAGTAATGACTCTTGAGCTCTCACCATATCTCTAATTGTAATTACTGGAAAATCCAATCCGTAAGGTTGTTTAGTTTCGGGATTAATATCTTTAGGCCCTAAAGAACCCATGCAACCACCTATTACATTTGCACAAATTACAAAATATTTATCTGTATCTAAAGCCTTACCTGGACCAACAGCAGTAGTCCACCATCCCTCTTTATTTGTAATAGGATTGGTTTCAGAAATAAATTGATCACCTGTTAGCGCATGGAAAACTAAAATTGCATTGTCTTTACTTTTACTTAACTTTCCGTAAGTTTCATAGGCTAGTGGAAAATTATTAATTGTCTTTCCACAATCTAATTTGAGCGGGTTTGTTACTTTAATTTTCTTTATATCTTCAAGTTTACTATTCATCCAAAAAAAAAGCCCGGCTAAACCGGGCTATCTCCTGTTTAGCTACATTTATAAAGCGCCTGCAATTTGGTTAAATCGGCGCCTTGAAGAAATTAATACTAAATAGTCGTAAACTTGTCAAATTCATATGTAATGAAACTAGCATTACTATTGCTTTTTATATATTAACTAAAATAAAATGAATTTACCGAAGCCAAAAAAAATTAACGCGGAAAAGTACGTTGCTGGATTAAGTTTATTTAAGCAGAAATCAGTAAAAGTTAAACTATCTGCTAATGAGTCTGCATTGGGCCCAAGTCCTAGGGCAATAAAAGAATTTGGGAAAGTATCTAAAAATTTGAAAAGATATCCCGACCCAGACGGCATTTTTCTCAGAAATGTACTAGCAAATAAATTTAAACTTGATCCTAGAAGAATTATACTAGGTTCAGGCTCTGACCAAATATTCGAATTAATATGTAAATCATTTCTTAATAAAGATGATGAGGTAATTGTTCCGGAATTTAGTTTTATAATTTATAGAATTTATAGCAAAATTTACGGAGCAAAAATTAAATATGCTAAAGAAAAAAATTACAAAATATCTATTGATAATATTCTTTCTAAGGTAACCAAAAAAACAAAGATTGTTTTTTTAGCCAATCCTAACAATCCAACTGGAACAATTATTAATAAAAAAGAATTATTAAGATTAAGAAAAAAGCTAAGAAGAAATATATTGTTAGTTGTTGATGATGCTTACTTTGAATATGTAAAAGATAAACATTATTTGCCGGGTATGAAGTTATTCTCTAATTCTCAAAATGTTATTGTAACAAGAACATTTTCAAAAATTTATGGTCTTGCTTCACTTAGAGTTGGATGGGGATATGGTCCCAAAAATTTGATAAATGCATTAAATCAAGTTAAACCACCTTTTAACATTAATAGAGCTGGTTTATTTGCTGCCGTGGAGTCGATAAAAGATGTTAAATGGTTAAACAAGGAAATAAAACACGTTAATAGATGGGCTAAAATTTTTTATAATAATTTTAAAAATCTAGGTATAGAAACCAATTTTAGTTATGGAAATTTTTTACTGGTCAACTTTAA